>NZ_AUFS01000005.1 GCF_000426625.1 Psychrilyobacter atlanticus DSM 19335
AAAAACATTATTATATAGTTTTGAATGTTTAACCGTAAAGGTCATCACCAAAACACTAAGATTTATTTAATAAATCAAGGGTTTTGCGATAACAATATTCAATAAGAAAGTAAGCTTGGTAAGAAAAGCTACGGGGGTACACCTGGTCACATTCCGAACCCAGAAGTTAAGTCCGTAAACGCCGAAAGTACTTAGGGGGCAGCCCCTTGGGAGGATAGGAACTTGCCAAGTCTTTTTTATTTTTTGTAAAAATATGCGCCACTAGCTCAGCTGGTAGAGCACTCGACTTTTAATCGAGTTGTCACAGGTTCAAACCCTGTGTGGCGCACCATAATGAATAAATATCGGAGCCATCAATTAATTTTGATGGCTTTTTTGTTGCTTAAAATATAGAATATTGAAATTTTATACAATAAATGTCTATTTTTTAAATAAAATCTGTTATAAAGTGCAAAAATTTTATATAATATAAGGGATGAAAATTATAATGGGAGGATTCTTGTGAAAAAATGTGTTTTTTTGGATAGGGACGGGAATATAAATGTTGAAAAAGATTATCTTCATAAAGTAGAAGAGTTTGAATTTATAGATGGAGCAAGAGAAGCAATAAAAATATTCAATGATCTAGGTTATTTAGTTGTGGTAGTAACAAATCAGTCTGGAGTAGCCAGAGGTTATTATGATGAAAATAGTGTAAAAACTTTGCATGATTACCTTCAAAAGGAAGTGCAAAAGATAGGAGGGCATATAGATGGATTTTATTATTGTCCGCACCACCCAGAAAAAGGTATAGGTGAATATAAATTAAATTGCAATTGTAGAAAACCTGAACCTGGAATGTTTTTACAGGCACAAAAAGATTTAGATATAGATTTTTCTTCTTCAATCATGGTAGGAGATAAAATTAGTGATGTAAAAGGTGGAGAAAACCTGGGGATGAGATCTATTTTGGTGAGAACAGGTCATGGATTAGAAGAGGAGAAAACAATAAAAAACTCTTGTGAGATCCATGAAAATCTATATGAGTTTGCAAAGGAATTAGAACGAGAGTCAAAAACTCACCGTAAGAATGATTGAGTTAAAGGTTAAAAATTGTTATAATAAGGAGATATAGAAGTATGCATAAATTAAATTTTTTTAATGAAATGTTTCCAAATAAAAAACATCTTAAAGATATTAAAATAGGAGAAATCCTTATAGATAGCAGGAAGGTAAAAAAAAATGATATTTTTATCGGAATAAGATCTGGAAATGAATATATTAAAGATGTGTTGGAAAAAGGCGCTTGTTTGGTGTTTTATGATGATATAAATATTAAAATAGAGGATGAGAGAGCAATCTATGTAGAAGATAGTATCTTATTCTTACAGGAGTTAGCTAAAAACTATAGGGAAAGTTTGGATGTAACAGTGATAGGGATTACCGGTAGCGAGGGAAAGACTTCTACAAAGGATATCCTCTATTCTATCTTATCGGCAAAGTATAAAGGGAAGAAGACTCAGGGGAACTACAACAACCATATAGGTTTGCCACTAACCCTCCTACAATTAGAGGAAGATGACAAGTTTATAGCCTTAGAGATGGGAATGAGTAATTTAGGAGAGATTAGACGGTTAGGAGAGATAGCTAGTCCTGACTATGCCATAGTGACTAATATAGGGGATTCTCACTTGGAGTTTTTAGAAAACAGAGATAATGTTTTTAAGGCGAAAACAGAGATTTTTGAATTTGTAAAACCAGAATTTAGAGTGGTTTATGGAGATGATCCTTATTTTAAAGATGCAGAAACTGTAAGAGTAGGGAAAAACGAAGATAATGATTATATCATAAAGGATTTTTATCAGGATAAAAGAGGTGGAGAATTCAAACTATTTTTTTCAGGTCAAGAAATGGATGTGAAAACTAACCTGTATGGAGAATATAACTCTATAAATATAGCCTTAGCAATGACAGTAGCTCTAAATGTAGGAGTTTCCAAGGAAGAAATTTTAGATGCCTGCAAAGATCTAAAGTTGACAGGAATGCGATTTGAAAGGGTTGAAAAAGGTGGGAAAGTTTTTATAAATGATGCTTATAATGCCAGCCCGGTAGCTATGAAAGTATCTTTAGAAACTTTCAATGAAATTTTTAAAGATGATTATAAGGTAGCTGTATTAGGAGACATGCTGGAATTAGGAAAAGAAAGTATAAAGCTTCATGAAGGATTGTCTGAGACTATAGAAAAGTTAAATTTAGATGAGATCTATTTAGTGGGAAAAGAGATGAAAAGTTTATATATAAAATTGGATCATAAAAAATGTTTTTATTTTGAAACTGTGGAAGAAATAAGAGACAGGATAAAGTTGGTGAAAGATGGAGCTGCAGTGTTTTTAAAGGCTTCAAATGGTATTTGTTTAAATAAAATTTTAGATTAGGAGAATGGTAGATGTTATATTATTTGGCGGAAAAGTATGAAAGTTTAGCGTATTTAAAATCGATTTATTTGAGAGGATTCTTGGGGTTTGCTATATCACTTATGATTGTTATGATCTTAGGAAAACCGTTTATAGCTTATTTAAGGAAGGAAAAAATAGGAGACGAAGCAAAGGATGTAGGGCCAGAAACACATTTTACGAAGACGGGAACTCCTACAATGGGAGGAGTATTAATAGTCTTCTCTGCAACAATAACTAATTTAATTGTGGGAAATCTGACTAATAAATTTAATTTGATGTTACTTCTGTGTATGCTTTTATTCAGTGGTATAGGTTTCTTAGATGATTATAGAAAATTAACAGTTTGTAAAAAAGGTTTATCAGGTAGAAAAAAGATGATAGGTCAGGCGTTAATAGCAGTTCTGACTTGGCTATTTATAATTAAATTTGGAATATCGGAAACGGAATTAGATTTTGGAATAATGAATCCATTTTCAAAGAATTATCTGTATATAGGAGCGGCTCCATTATTAGGGTGGATACTTTTAGTACTAATAGGAAGCTCAAATGCTGTAAATATAACAGATGGATTAGATGGGTTAGTGATTATGCCGGTAATTATTGCGGCGTCCATTCTAGGGCTGATAGCATACTTTACAGGACATACAGAGTTAAGTCAGCATTTTGATCTTTACTATATAGCAGGGACAGGGGAAATTACAGTATTCTTAACTGGTTTAATAGGGGCAGGATTAGGGTTTTTATGGTTTAATTTTTATCCAGCTGAAATTTTTATGGGAGACACGGGGTCTCTGATGTTAGGTGGATTATTGGGTGTAGTTGCAATATTTTTGAGACAGGAACTACTGTTTCTTTTAATTGGATTTGTATTTGTAGTAGAAGCGGTATCTGTAATATTACAAGTAGGTTCATATAAGATGAGAAAAAAAAGGATATTTAGGATGGCTCCTATCCATCATCACTTTGAATTGCAAGGTTTAGCAGAAACTAAGGTAACTATTAGGTTTTGGATAATAGGACTATTGTGTGGAATAGGAAGTTTGATAATTCTAAAATTAAGATAAAAAAATTAAGAATAAGGTTTATCGTAAGGGTGTTTTATAAACTACCCTTACGGAAACCTATAAATCTCTGAAAAAAGATAAAGGTGGTAATAAGATGAAAAAAGCTATGATATATGGTGCTGGAATAAGCGGTAAAAATGTAATTAAATTACTTGAAGAGATCAAATGGGAAACAGTACTTGTAGATGACAAAAATGGTGTTTCGTCTACAGATGCGGTAGCTTATTTAGAAGGGGTAGACCTGTTTGTAAAAAGTCCAGGGATACCCTATAACGATCTAATAAAAAAAGCGAAAAAAAAAGGTATTAAAATAGTGAATGAGATAGAGGTATCTTATAACTATATGAAAAAAACTTCTGAAACAAAAATTATAGCTATTACAGGAACCAATGGAAAGACAACAACAACAAGTAAGTTAGCTGGATTATTAAATGCAGCAGGAATTAGAAGTATAGCAGCAGGGAATATAGGAACTCCATATTCAGAAGCTGTTTTAGAAAAAGACAAATATGAATATATAGTTTTAGAATTGAGCTCCTACCAGCTGGAAAATTTATATGAATTTAAAGCTGATATAGCTATGATAATCAACCTTGCTCCCGATCATTTAAACAGATATAAAGATGCAGACGAATACTACGATACAAAATTTAATGTGGGAATGAATCAGAATTTAGGAGATAAATTTATAGTAAATATAGATGACCCAGAGATAATGAAAAGGTTAGATAGAGTAAAGGGAGAGATTTTGAAACTTTCTTTAGAAGAAAATACTGATATCTATGTATCTGAAAACAACCTATATTTTGAAGGGAAGCAAGTAACCACTATAGAAAATTTTTCGTTAAAAGGAAGACATAACTTACAAAATATGTTGTTTGTTGTAGGAGCTGCAAAATTAATTGGTATAGATAATAATGTCATAATAAATTTTTTAGAAAATACCGAGAGTTTGGAGCATAGAATGGAGGATTTTTATACCTATAAAAATCAAAATAATGCTGTAAAGTTTATAAATGACTCCAAAGGAACTAACTTGGAATCAACAATGAAGGCCATAGGAGCTTTCGAAAAACCAATACTCATATGCGGCGGGTGTGATAAAAACCTAGAATTAACACCCCTAATTGAGGAGATAAAAAAAAGTGTAAAAGAAGTATATTTAATAGGAGAATTGGCTCCTAAACTAGAGAGAGAATTATTGGCTGTAAACTATCCCAAAGAGGATATTTATAACTTAAAAACTCTGGAAAAAGTGATGATTACACTGGAGAAAAAAATCAAAAATATGGATGCTAAAAAAGATCTAACAATTCTTCTATCACCGGCTACTTCGAGCTTTGATCAATTTAAAAGTTTTGAAGAGAGGGGAAAAGTATTCAAAAAATTGGTTTTGGAAAGGTTTAAAGAAAAGAATTAATAACTATAATTAGACGAGATTGAAAACCGTCAGGGAGATATATATGAAGAAAATAATTTTAACAGCAGGAGGAACAGGTGGCCATATCTATCCTGCCTTGGCAGTAGCACATGAGTTGAGAAAGAAAAATATAGACTTACTTTTCATAGGGACTAGCCATAGGATGGAAAAAGAAATAGTTCCAAATGCAGGACATAAATTTATAGGCTTAGATGTTTTACCTCTAAGAAATTTTAAATCGATAATAAAAGTCTTAAAAGCTACAAAAAAAGCTATATCGACATTAAGGAAAGAAAAGCCTGATGCAGTGATTGGGTTTGGAAACTATATATCTATCCCTACCCTGTTAGGTGCAATAATTTTAAGAATCCCTATATACCTTCAAGAGCAGAATGTTACCTTAGGGCTGGCTAATAAGATATTTTATAGGTTTAGTAAAAAGATGTTTTTAGCCTTTGATCTAACCTATGACGAATTACCTTCAAAATATCAATCGAGACTACAGGTTACAGGAAACCCACTGAGAAAGGAATTTTATACTCTAAATCCTCATACTGAAAGGGAAAAGATAAAATTAGAAGATCATGAAAAGATGATCCTTATTATGGGTGGAAGTTTAGGAGCTAGAAGTATAAATGAAGCATTGATCAAAGAATGGGATTCATTTTTAAAGGAAAAAAATACGAGGATATATTGGGCTACCGGGGAAAAAAACTACGAAGAGGTTATGTCTAAACTATCTAAATATAAATTAACAGATCAGATAAAACCATACTTTGAAAATATGGCTAATATAATGTGTGCTGCTGATTTGGTGTTATGCAGGTCGGGAGCATTGACAATCTCAGAATTGATAGAGTTAGGGAAACCGTCGATATTAATACCATATCAGCTTCGTGAAGTTGGACAGTTTGAGAACACTAAGATCCTTTCAGAGAACAAGGCTAGTTTAATCTATAAAGATGGAGAAGCTCAAAATGCCGTTAGAATGGCTTTGGAATTGATAAAAAATGAACATGAATTAACAGAGATGAAAGCAGCATTAAAAAGAATGAAAAAAGGAAATTCAGCAGAAAAAATAGTGGATGCTTTAGAGATTTGGGGGAATAAATAGATGAAAAAAGTATTTTTTATAGGAATAAATGGAATAGGTATGAGTGGTTTAGCTAAGATAATGGCTAAGAGTGGATACTGTGTGAGTGGATCAGATCAAACTAAAAAAGATGTAAGTATAGAACTTGAAAGTTTAGGAGTTAAAATTCATTATAAACATGATGCGAAAAATATAGAAGGTATTGACCTGGTAGTGAGATCAAGTGCTATTAAAGAGGGAAACCCAGAATATAAATATGCTACGGAAAATGGAATAGAAGTTATAAAAAGAGGGGAACTTTTAGCCAGGTTATTTAACAGCAAATCAGGAATAGCTGTAGCTGGGACTCATGGAAAAACTACTACTAGTTCGATGTTAGGAGCTGTAATGTTGCCACTTGATCCATCTATTGTAGTGGGAGGAATCTTACCAGAGATAAACTCTAATGCTTGTTGTGGTACAGGAGAATTTTTGATAGCAGAAGCAGATGAAAGTGATAATTCATTTTTATATCTACTACCGGAATACTCTATCATAACTAATATAGAGGCAGATCATTTAGAAAATCATGGTAGCTTTGAAAATATAAAAAAATCATTTATACAATTTTATGAGCAGACTAAAAAACTGACACTGCTTAATATAGACTGCTTGGAATCAGACAATATACTAGGATCTGAAGATAAAATTTTAACTTATAGTATCGAGAAAAAAGCCGGAATATATGCAGATAATATCAAAATAATAGATGGGAAGAGTGTCTATGATGTGATCTTAGATGGTAAACTTTTGGGAGAATTTAGATTGTCTGTACCTGGAAGCCATAATATCTCTAATAGTTTAGGAGTAATATATCTAGCTTATACTCTGGGAGTATCTTTAGAGGAGATAAAAGTCAGACTGGAAAAATTTAAAGGTGCTAAGAGAAGATATGATATTCTTTTAGATGGAGACACAAGGATCATAGATGATTATGCACATCATCCAACTGAGATAAGAGCCACGTTGGAAGGTGCCAAAAAAATAGAAACTAAGAAAATTACAGCGATCTTTCAACCTCATAGATACAGCAGAGTAAAATTTTTATATGAAGAGTTTAAAGGTTGTTTCGATCTGGCAGATGAAGTGATTTTACTTCCTGTATACTCTGCAGGAGAGGAAGATATCTATGGAATTACGTTGGAAAAATTAGCTGCTGATATCTATACTTCTGGAGATACAAAGATTTTAACTACTGTGGAAGAAATATTAGAAGAAATAAAAGGTGAAGACAGGACCTATATCTTTATGGGTGCTGGAACAATATCGCAGATGGCATATGAGGTAGTTGAAAAGTTGGAGGTAAGATGAAAATATATAAATACCACCATATGAGAGAATATTCTAATATGAAGATTGGTGGGAACGCTAAAGAAATGATAATAATAGAGAAAAAAGAAGAATTGGTTGAAGTTTTAAAAACCAGGGAAAAAACTTTCCTTATAGGTAACGGGACCAATACATTGATTCCAGATAGAGATATGGATATATCTTTTATAAGTTTAAATAAATTAAATAGGAAAGAGGATCTAGGGGACGGAAGAGTTTATGTAGAATCGGGATTAAATTTTGACGATTTAATTGATTTTATAGAAGAGAAAAATTATTCAGGATTAGAAAATTTAGCCGGGATTCCAGGAAGTGTAGGAGGCCTGATCTATATGAATGGAGGAGCCTATGGTTCTGAAGTTTTTGACCATATAGAAGAGGTTGAGATCATAGATGAAAATTTTGAAATTAGAAAAATAAAGAAATCAGAGATCTATGTGACTTATAGAAATACAGAGATTCAGAAAAAAAACTGGATAGTTATAAGTGCTGTATTTAAATTTGAAATGGGATTTGATAAAGAAAGAGTTTTGGAGTTAAAGGAGAAGAGGGAAGCTAGACACCCTTTGAGTATGCCTAATTTAGGAAGTACTTTTAAAAATCCTGAGGGACATTTTTCAGCTAAACTGATAATTGCTGCCGGAGTGCAAGGGCACAGAGTAGGAGATATGCAAGTTTCCAATGTCCATCCAAATTTTTTGGAAAATCATGGAAATGCTAAATATAATGATGTCATTGAGATAATCAGGATCGTAAAGGAAAAAGTAAAACTAGATTCAGGGATTGAACTAGAGGAAGAGATTGTAATTATTGAAGATTAGGAGAAAAAATATGAAAATAGCAGTATTGATGGGGGGGATCTCCTCAGAAAGAGAGATATCACTAATGAGTGGAGGAGCTATATTACAGGGACTTCTAAATTTAGGATATGATGCCTTTAAGATAGATCTAGTGGAAGAAAATTATTTGACTGCACTTATGGAAAATGAATATGACTTAGCATATATAGCTTTACACGGTGAGTTCGGTGAAGATGGAAGAGTGCAGGCAGTCTTAGATATTTTAAAAAAGCCATACACAGGATCAGGTGTAACAGCCAGTGCTGTATCTATGGATAAAGTTTTAACTAAAATAATTGCAGATGATTTTGGAATTAAAACACCAATGAAGTATACTAATATAGATGATATAAAAAAATATCCAATAGTCATAAAACCTTCTAAAGAGGGGTCTAGTGTAGGACTCTACATTTGTCAAAACTCAGAGGAAGCAGAAAAAGCAGCAGAAAAATTAAAAGGAATAGATCTGGTGCTAGAGGAATTTATTGCCGGGGAAGAGCTGACTGCTGGAATATTAAATGGAGAAAAGTTAGGAGTAGTGAAGATAATACCTAATTCAGGAACCTATGATTTTGAATCAAAATATACAGTTGGAAAAACTATATATGAAGTTCCTGCTATAATAGAAGAAAACTACTATGAAGAAGCTATGGATATTGCATCTAAAGTGCATGATATATTAAATCTTAGAGGTATGAGTAGGAGTGATTTTATTCTTTCTAAAGACGGATTATATTTTTTAGAGGTGAACACAAGTCCTGGGATGACCACTACAAGCTTATTACCTAAATTAGGAAAGCTAAAAGGTTATAGTTTTGAAATGATATTGGAAAAAATGGTATTAGATGCAACAAAATTATAATAGTTTTATGTATATATTGTAAAAAATAGATAAAAATGTTATATTTAAAATAATAGACTAGGTGAAATGAATATGAAAAAAATATTGCAAATAATATTCATAGGGATAATCTGTTGGTATACCTATACTAAGTACGGAGACTTTAAAAAAGCCTCCTTATTTGACGTTACCGAAGTAAACCTAAAGGTTAAAAATGTAGAACTAATAGATGATTTAGCTGATAGTATAGAAAACTTGAAGGGTAAAAATATATTAGAGATAGACAAAAATAAAATAAAGAATAAAATATTAGAGGATGTAAGGGTAAAAGATGTAGTTATAAAAACTCAGATGCCCGATATTTTATTATTCGATATAAAGGAAAAGGAACCTTATGTATATATAGAATATAAAGATAGAATTTATATATCCGATGAATTGGGGAAAATATATGGGTATATGAAAGAGAGTAAAAAATATAATATGCCACTATTTAGGATAGAAAATGAGAAAGAGATAAAGGAATTTATTGCAGTTATGGGGAAAATTAGTTTTAAAGATGAAATATCCCAGATATATAAAGTAAGCAATGGAATAGCAGTCACAACAAATACAGGGCTTAAAATAATCACAAATATAGATGTAGAGAGTAAAAAATATGGGGTTGTAAAGAAATTATACGATCAAGTAAAGCCTCAAAATAAGAGGGATAAAAAGATAGAGTATATTGATTTGAGGTTTGAAGACTACATTATAAAAAGGATAGAGGGTGATCGAAGATGATGAGAAGGATAAGAACGGGAATAGATATAGGGTCATCTAAAACAACTATTATTGTAGGAGAATTATATGATTCTGGGAAAAACATAAAGGTACTGGGGCAGACTATTGTTCCATCTAACGGAATAAAAAAAGGTGAAATAATAGATGGAGAACTGTTCAGTAGAACCTTGAGATTAGGAAAAGAAAGGCTGGAAGACAAGCTTGGAGTGGTAATAAAAAAAGCCACTATAGGAGTCAGTGGAAGTGATATAAAATCTAGTACTACAGAGATTGAGTATAAGCTTTCCGATGAGGATATAGAAGTTACTGAAGATCACTGTGATCAAATTTTTGAGATATCTAAAGAGAAAGTAGTTAAAGACGATGAACAAGTGATTGCCAAGGAGATTTATAACTACAGGGTAGACGAATCTGGAATAATGAAAAATCCAGTGGGGAAAGTAGGAAATAAATTAAAGGTGAATGTTCATCTGATAAGAATCCCTAAATTAAAGGTGAAAAAAATAGTAGAAACACTAAATAAAGCAAAGATAGAGGTGGACAGCCTCATATATAATGGGGAAGCATCTTCAAAAGCTACTCTAAAAAAAATAGATAAAGTAAACGGTGTAGCATTGGTAGATATTGGATATGGTTTGACAGAGATAACTATCTTTAAAAATAACAGGCTTATCAATACAAATGTAATACCTATAGGTGGGATGCACTATGTTAATGACCTTAAATATGTGTTAGAATTAAATCAAGAGGTAGTGAAAAACCTTCTATTGGAAATAAAAAATAAAGATATAGATGAAAAAATTACTGTATCTTATTTAGAAAATGGAGAAAGTCTGACAAAGACCTTTGAAGTAAGATATTTAAGGGAGATAATGGATGCTAGAACCGATGAGATATTAGAATATATTTCAAAAAGTATAGAAGCTTCTGGGTACAAAGAATACCTGAAAAATGGTGTTGTATTAGCTGGAGGAGTTGTAGGAGATTATGGAATTTTAGAAAAGTTAAAAGCTTTACTGGATTATGATATCAGAATAGGGACAACTATTAAGATAGATGGAATGACAACTACACTAAAAAATCCTGCTTGTATTACAGGAATGGGAGTATTGCTTACAGCTCTTGAAGATGAATACAGCGATCTGCAAAAAACAAATGTAGAGGATAAGGTAGAGGAAGAAAAAGAGAAAGAAAAAATAGAAATTGTGAATAAAGTAGAAAAAAAAGAAGCAGTCAAGAAAAAGGCTGAAACTAGAGGTCCGTCTAAATTTAAAAAATGGTTGGGAAATTTTATATAGAGTCTATAGTCTAAGGAGGAAGTTGGATGATACACACAAATGAGCATTTGGTGAAGATAAAGGTAATGGGGATAGGGGGTTCCGGAGGGAATGCGATAAATGATATGATTGAAGCAGGAGTGACAGGAGTAGAATATATTGCAGCCAATACAGATGCCCAAGATCTACACAATTCTTTAGCTGATATAAGAATACAGTTAGGGGAAAAATCAACAAGAGGTTTGGGAGCAGGAGCTAATCCAGAGATTGGAAAACAAGCAGCAGAGGAAGATTTAGACAAGATAAAAACTCTATTAGAAGAAACAGATATGTTATTTATAACGTCTGGAATGGGTGGAGGTACAGGTACAGGTGCAGCTCCGGTAATAGCTAGAGTAGCAAAAGAAATGGGAATTCTAACTGTTGCAGTAGTTACAAAACCGTTTACTTTTGAAGGAAAGAGTAGAATGAAAAATGCAGATTTAGGAATAGTTAACCTAAAAGAATCTGTAGATGCACTTATTATCATACCAAATGATAAATTGTTTGAACTACCAGAAAAAACTATAACATTACAAAACGCTTTCATGGAAGCTAATAATGTTTTAAAAATTGGAATTAAAGGTCTGGCTGACCTTATACTAAAGACAGGATTAATAAACTTAGACTTCGCTGATATTAAAACGACTATGTTAGATTCAGGGATAGCTATGATAGGATTTGGAGAGATGGAAGGAGAAAATAGAGCGATTAAAGCTACTGAAAAAGCTCTTCAAAGTCCATTATTAGAAAAATCAATATCTGGAGCTAGTAAGATATTAATCAATATATCTGGATCATCGGCACTGGGGTTAAATGAAGCTTTTGCAATATCAAATATGGTAAAGGAAGCTGCAGGGAAATCTGTAGATGACGTAATGTTTGGTGTTACAACTGACGATGAGATGGGAGACAGATTACAAGTAACTTTAGTTGCAACTAACTTTAGTGATGAATCAACAGAAAAAAAAGTAGTAGCTATAGAAAAACCAAGTTTAGCTAAAACAGTAGAGAAAAAAGAAGAGGAAGATTTAGAGATTCCAGCATGGATGAGAAGAAATAATTAATATAAAAAACTAACCTATAAAATGTAGGTTAGTTTTTTATTTATCCTTGCTTTACTTTTACAGATATGATATAATATATGCACCCTGTTTGAGTGATTTATTACTTGGACAAAATCCAGAGGGAAGGAGGTCAAATTGATGACAAATTACGAAATAATGTACATTATTAACCCAACAGTTATGGAGGATGCCAGAGGTGCTATCATTGAGAAAGTAGAAACTATCTTAACAGCAGCAAACGCAACTGAATTAAAAACTACAAAAATGGGTGAAAGAAAGTTAGCTTATCCAATCGAAAAGAAAGGAACAGGTTTCTACGTATTAACTACGTTCAAAGCTGAAGGGCAAAACTTACAAACAGCAGAAAACAAGTTAAACATTACTGAAGAAGTTATGAGATACATCATCGTTAAGAATAAGTAATTCTTAATTCAATAATTGTTTAATAGGAGGCTATTATGTCTATGAACTTAGTGGTTTTAACTGGTAGACTTGTTAGAGATCCAGAATTAAAGTATGGACAAAGTGGAATGGCTTATTGCAAATTCACACTAGCAGTCAATAGAATGAGAAAAGATGATCCAGCAGATTTTATTAGTTGTGCTGCCTTTGGTAAGACAGCTGAATTGATTGGAGAATACCTAAGAAAGGGTAACAATACCGGAGTACAAGGTAGAATTCAAACAAGTACTTATGAAGTTAATGGTGAAAAAAGATACAGAACAGAAGTTATTGTTGATAGAATCGAATTTTTAGAGTCTAGAAACAGTGGAGCTAATAGTTTTGAATCTGATTCAAATTCTAAACCAAAAACAACAAATAGCTATAATCAACCAAAGTATACAGAACCAAAGCAATCGGGCGTTGTCGAAGAAGAAGATGACGAATTCCCGTTCTAATTTTAGGAGGTGACTGAGTTGGCAGAATTCAGAAAGAGAAGAAAAAGAGCAAAATTAAGAGTTAAAGCTGAAGAGTTAAACTATAAGAATGCAGATTTATTAAAGAGATTCATGTCTGATAAAGGTAGAATCAATCCTGCAAGAGTAACTGGTGCAAGTGCTAAGTTACAAAGAAAGTTAACTAGAGCAATAAAGAGAGCTAGAAACATTGCTTTATTACCTTACACAAACATAGAGAAGTAAGAAGTTACTTTTGGAGCCAAGAAATTATTTCTTGGCTTTTTTTGTAACTATAAAAAAAGATAACAAAATTGATATTTCATAGTAAAAAAGTCGAAAATAAGGTAGAATTAAAAATAAATAGTGGTAAAAATTAAAATTCTTAAACTTTTTAATAGAGATGCAAGATATATTGAGAAACAAAAAACTATGAGATCGATGGAGGGGAGAAATATGAAAAAAAGATATTTAATAATAGGAATTGTATTACTTGGAATTTTAGCGATATTTATACTATATCCAAAAAAAGAAAAAGAAATAATAAAAACTAGGCAAGAAATAATGGAGATAGAGAAAGAAAAAAAAATACAAGAAAATTTAAAAGAAACTAAAAAAGAGATGGATGAAACTATAAAAAGAAATAAAGCTATAATAAAAGAGATGGAAGTGCAGGAAAAAGAGGAAGGAAAATATTTAGAGGCGGTAAAAAAAGAAATTTTGGCTGAAAAAGATGAAGTTAAAAAAGTAGAAAAATTAGACGGCTTATTAGTGGAGATAGATAAGTACAAGTATAGTAGGGAATTAAGTATACCGGCATTGGTAGAATTGAAGGAAAAATTATCAGAAAATGAGACTAGGAAAATAAACGAAAGACTTTATAAACTATACAGAAGTACAGATGAATTTGATAAGGCAGAGGAGATAAAGAGGGAATTAAACGGGGGAGGAAATATAATTGGGGAAGATGAAGAGGAACTATAGGATATTTGTATTATTTTTATTGATGAGTATAAATATTTTTGCATTAAGTTACGAAAGAGTTATAATACAAGAAATTGATCTGAAAAATTATGATGAAATAAAGGTAAATTTAGTCACTATAACGGATAATAATATGAAAAAATTGGAACTTTTAAATGTAAGGGAACTTAGAGAGGGAACTGAAATTTCTTATGATAATATTATGATTTCTACTAAGATTAAATTAGAAAATATAAGAATAAATGGAAAAAGCTATAGAGTAACAAATAATAAAATAAGGATAGATGGTAGAGAACAATATGTATATGGCTGGGTAGGGACTTATAAGACAAAATTTGCACAGGAGGAAGGGAAACAGCGAAAGATATTTTTTAAAGAAAAAAGACACCTTATATCTGGTGGAAATCCGTCTAAATATAATTTGTCAAAAACTTATATAGAACCCCTTAAAATTACACCCTTGCCGAAAGAACAATATATTTATTCACAGATAATAAAGGCAAACTTAGTTAATTCAGATAAGTATATAATTGATTTTTATGAAAATGTAGATACGATAAAAACGATAGATGAAGATGGGAGTTTGGAGGAAATATTAAAATCAGATGGTGGATATAGTGGAGCGGATAATTTTAGTCAACAAGAACAGGAAAGATATAACTATTTTGGGAATCCTAAATCTGTCATAGAATTTAATCTGAAAGATACTTCAGAAACACCTAAAAATGGTAAATTTAAACTATCGATTGAAGAAAATAATGTATTAAAAAGGAAGATAAATGAAAATTATATAATACCTGTTCCTACAACTGATTTTGAGGAGCAGGATTTAGAAAGGTCTAAAAATACATTTACCTATGAAGATGAGTATGAGCTAGAGAATTTAAAGGCGTATAAATATCAAGAAGTGGTGTTTAGGTTATATACAGGATCTAAGCATGATGGGATAAGGCCGATAAAAAAAATACAAGAAAATGTTTTGAATGACGACAGTTATGTAGATTTTATTTTTGAAAATAATGGGTCTGTACAAGAAGTAGAAAAAGATGGGATAAAAGGAAGGTTTATAGAGGGAAAATTTGAATTAATAGGCTTAGAAGATGGAGAATCTTATAAACTAGATTTTTATACGTTGAGGTATAGAAATAATAATAAGACTGGAAATTATACTGCTGTAACTTATGAAAGTAGTTTAGGATTTACAGGGAAAAATATGTCCTCTTTAGACAGTGATATTTGGCTAGAAGATATAGATATCTCTGAATATAAAACCATAAAATTAAATATGACTTCTATAACTACTCAAGAAGTAAAAGAGGTAGAAGTTTTAAGATTAATTGAAACTAGAAATAGTCATAATAATGCTGAAAAAGAAGAATATACTAATATTAAAACAATTAAGCAAAGTTTAGAAAATGTATGGGTAGAAGGGAAAGAGTACCCAGTAGTAGATAATAAAATCATATTGGATGATGGCACAGAAAAATATGCATATAAATGGAGTGGAATTTATATTACGAAATTTATCCAAGAAGAAGGAAAGTCTAGGAATTTAAACATTGGGACTAGAAGATATCTTGTTAAAAAACAAGATACTGACGAAGAATATGCTGATGTATGGTTAGATGGAATGTATATTGAACCAATGCCGGTAGAAGTGGATACAGGGTATTCTCATCAGTGGATAATGTTTGAATTTAATCCTGATAAAGAGTTTAAAAATCAAAACTATAAAATTGAAGACAGAGTCTTAACTCCTAAAAGGGAAGGGTATAGGCAATTAAAAACCATTGATTATGGAAGTAGTTTGGATGATTATTTGTATGGGAAAAATGAACATACTTTAAAAGAAGAGTTTAGTTATAGTAATGGAGTGTGGGGTTACCCGAAAAAAAATAATTCTACAGGATTGATAATTGAAAAGACTATTACTGAATCCAAGGGAAATTTAAAAGGTGAAGATGACAGTGAATTAGTCTTTTACACCGATAAAAAAGGAAATGGGATAGAGAAATTAGGAGAAATAGGTAATAAGGTAACTTATAGGTGGAATGAAGGACCATTGAATACCAACGGGGAAATCTTAAACTATGATAAGGTTATTTTTAGGATAACCAAGAAAAGTAGTGGTGCAGATTATTCATGGAACCCATATATAAATGACAACCCAATAAATTATGTAGACGAAACAACAGAAGGAAACCATAGGTTGGAAGAGTTTTTATTTGGAAATGAGAACTATGTGGATTTAGTGTTAGATGCCAGTACCAGTAAAACCATAACACTTAATAACGCCATAATTTCATATGAACAAACCAATAAGGAGCTTCGAATAGTGGGACTGCCGGTAGGAGGTTATACTATTGAATTTTATAGTGTAAAAAGAGGTCATGATGGTGGATATAAAGTTATTACTTATGAAAATCAGGATGAATTTAAGATGGATATATCAGATATTGCAGGTCCTGATTTTGAGAAAGAGAATAATATCCATAAGATCGATTTTATAACTACAGGAGAAGAAAAAGGAAATATTCAGGTAAATGTAAACTTTATCACTAAAATGGAGAGATCGATAAATCTAACGGTTGATAATCTGAAATCCGGTACTTTTAATCTTGAAGAAATAAATGAAGGAACAGGAGAAAAAGAGGGGATTGGAGAGGATGGAAAAATAAGCTTAAAGGAATCGGATATGAAAAAGTTTTTATTTCCTTTGGATGTTATTTTTGTTATAGATAATTCTGGTTCTATGCAAAATGAGATAGATAATGTTAAAAATGGGTTATCAGCCTTTGGACAAAAGTTATTAGATAGAGGTTTTGATGTGAAATACAATCTAATTACTTTTGGACCTCAACAGACGTCTGGAACTATAGGTAATTGGGCTAACAATATCGCCGAATATAAAGATCGTTATGGTTATTATTATTATATGGCAACCTATAAAAGTGGATGGTTTGATGGATCAAAATTAGGGAAAACATCATCTCCTGAAAATGATTTGGAAGAATTAACAGATGCTTTTAGCAGGATTAGAGCAGGTGGTGGATATCCATATGGGCAGGAAAATAGTGCATGGGGAATTCACAATGCTATAGAAAAACTTCGTGAAAACGGCAGATACCTGAGCTATTCTGGAGAAATAGTAGAGGACAGTGCTAAAGGATATATGCCGTCAGAGAAGATGATAATCTTCCTAACCGACGAAAATATGGATGGAGAGAATCTGCCCAGTGGATATGATGAGGATGATGTATTAGAAAAGTTATATTCTAAATTAAATGGGACATACAATGGAATGCCGGATAATATAGATTTAAATGGTATTTTTCATGTAAAAAAAGATGGAAATACTGCTGAAGGAGCAAATGAATATTTAACTAGATATGATGACGTACCAGGTTTGGGTTATAAATATACTTCTGGATATAAAGAAAAAAAAGAGTGGCTTTATTATTCCAAAAAAGAATGGATAAATCAAGGATGGATAAGGAAAGAGCAGTGGGATAGATATTATGCAAATAACCCAGATTATAGAATGGAAGATGAATCTATTTATTACAGCTATGGATATTGGAGAAGAATGGGCCATATGTGGAAATATGAGTGGGAAAGAGGAGGATATGCAAATAATCCAGATTATAGAATAGATAGAAGTAATACTAATAAAGTGTGGTATTCTAAACGTGAATGGCAGCAACAACGGCAACCTATATCAAGAGAATATTGGAACACTTATTATGTAAATAACGAAAACTACAGGATAGATGAAGAGCATGTTCTTTATAGTTATGCACAATGGACTTCTCAAAGAGCTATAACCAGAGAAGAGTGGGAGCAAAATTATGAAGGAGATTCAGATTATAGATTGGACAGAGTTGTTGACTTAGGCGGAGAATGGATAGAGTACGATGACAATGAAACTCCTATATTGGGAATAGATCCGGCAGATGACGGTGATATCTCCCATACTGACTTTAAATACTACAATACTGCCAATAACTTCTTCATGTATGAGATGGGATCTAGAGGAGAACATGTAAGTAAGGCTTTAGATTTGGCTATAAATAATCTGGGGATTATCCAGAGGTGGGAACTTTCTTATTTGACACCATTCAATGAATATGATGGTACCACTAGAACAATTGATTTTGAATTGGTAAATCTTATAGGGAAAGACGGGACACCTGTTAATAGAAAAATTACTAATTTAAACCAAGAGGAAGATAAACAATATACTGTGAAAGAGGAAAAGTTAGCCCTGGAATTTGAAGATCCCAGTGTAGATAATCTGGAGCTATCCATAATAGACGGCAGGGGAACAATAACTTTCTTAGGAAAGGCAAGATATACAGATTATGATGATAGTAATCAACCAATAATAGTAGAGGATATGATAAAAGAGTACAAATTAGATGTATTAGATAGTAGTAATAAATTATTATTCAGCAGAAATACAGACAATATTGAGATGAGTCTATCTAATAAGGAAAATTTAGAAGATACCTTTGGAGAACAAGGATGGTATCAATTTAAAGTTATATTGACAGAAGATGAAATACAGATATTGATAAATTCAGAAACTGTAAAATCCACTGAAAAAATCAATTTAGAAGCAACAATAGTTACTGATTTATTTAATAAAACAAGAATATTGCAGAATGTAGAAGTGGATCTGTCTACTCCTGAGGTTACAAATATAAGTTTAGAAAATAAAACGCTCTTTAATTTTTTAAATACAATGTACTCTCTAGATAAAAATAAAACTTTTCCTACAGATCAGGCGGGAAATTATTCAGGATATGATGTTGAAATAGGAATGAACTATGTAATTCCAAATGATGGAAACTATGGAAAGAGTGGAGATAAGATAGATCTTGAATTGATAGTAGAAGGAAAAAATATCGACGAATATGATGTAGCTAAAGGTATCGGGATAGATGGATGGTCAAACCCCAAAATAGAACCTTATAGTAATAATGCTAGTCATAAATTGAAAAAATTTAAAGTTAGTTGGAAAAATGAAGTTATTTCCATTAGTGGAGCAAGCAATGCAGTTGTGAAAAATGATATAAAAAATCAATTTGGGTTTACAGCATCACAGGATATAACGGTGTTGAAGTTTGACAATGAAATAGAGGTATTTCCTAAAGTGACAGGAATACAAATAATAGATAATATCTACTATGTGAATTCTGATTATAATATTGATCTGGGAACAGCTGATACTGGTCTTAGGAGTGGAATAGCAATACTTGATTATGATAAAACTCAAGCAGATACTACAAAAGATGGGGATTATTATGGAAAGTATGAAAAATATTATGAAATAGAGAAACCGATCTTTGGAGGAGGAACCAGATCTGGTTCCATTCCGGTAGTTATAGACAGTGGTGATAATCATTCAACAGATGGAGAGTATAGTACTCAAGTATACGGTATGAGTAGAAGTGGAAAATTAGATGGTGTAACTAATTATTTTGATGGTGATTTTAAAACTGTTATGAAAAATAGTTCTAGTGGTGAAAATATCATAGTAAGAGTAGACACAGTAGCTCCTGGAGTAACTAATATATCGGTAGAAGAATCCAATGAAACTTCAGATGAAAATTATTATAATTTTGATGTATCATTTGATATTGAAGACTTCAATGCTAGTTATAAAAAACTGGATGAGAATATCAAAGGTGGATATTTATTAAAATTAAAAAATGATAACACAGAAATTTTAGATGAACCAGTTTATGATGGAAATAAAACTGTAGCTTATAAGATTAAAGTTAAAAAACCAAAAGTTTCAAATGGGTTAATAACAGAAGTTACAATAATAGCAGAGGATAAAGCGGGGAATCGAAAAGAAGAAAAAGTAAAGATTAGAGTACCAAAGGATATTAAATTAAAAGTTTATGAAGAGATTCAAGGCTGGGGTAATGGGAAAAAAACAAAGATCAAAGATTCTGAGAGAGAGTATATCTTTACAAAAGGAGGAGCGATTTCTTTAATTAATGATCCGGTAATATATGCTGTTGTTCCAAAAAGTACAGGGCCAGATGATGATACTAAGATAACCAAATTAAAAATTGAAAAATTAAATGAAAGTGAAAATCCTGTGGCGGAAAAAATATTAGATTTGTCGGGAGGATCAGAAAATGTTGAGATAAAATTTAATTTTTCCAGAGAAGGGAAAAATAGAGTAAGGGTAACCCCAATAAGCAAAGTTGGTATAGAGGGGAAACCTAAAGAACTCAATTTTATACTAGATACCAGAATAAATACCTCTTATTTAGACAATGAAATAATAGGCAGCTTAAAGGGGGGAGATGTTGAAATAGATCTCTCTAAGATAGAAGAGTTGTCTGGTGTAGAAGGCTATGAATATATTTTTTCTGTAGAAGGAAAAGTATCTGAAAAAGTTATAAAAAGAGGTTTAAAAGGAAAATCATTCGTTACTCCTAAAGAAGGGTCTATAAGTGGAACAGAAATAATTGACACTTCTACATTTATAGGCGGATCAAATGGGATATTACTCTTTACAGTCTATGATAATCTCGGACATAGGAAAACTTTTGAAAAAACTTATTTTATACCAAAAGAATCTGACGGAATAATCGCTAAGATAAGCGGTGAAGCAAAACAGAGGGAGAGTAAATTAAGAATAGTAACAAGCGGAATCGAATTAGAGAGCACTATAGATAGAAGTAGTGAATATGAAAGTGATGATGAAAATGAAGACAGTGAAGATAGTTTAAACAAGATTTAAAAAACAAAGAAGAAGATCTAAAATTACAGCTATAGGCTAGAAGCAGAAAGAAAGTGCTTCTAGCCTATTTTGTTTTTTTACTTTAAGAAGGAAATAAAAATGAAAGAATGTATATATATTATTAAATAGAAGATTTAAGAGGAGGGTGGAAAGATGAAGAACTTTCAATTATGGATATTATTTTTACTCCTGAGTATTACGGTGTTTTCAAGTGATCAATATATATATTCCCAGGTAACAAAGGATAATTTGGTAACAGCAGATCAATATCTTATAGATGGTTTTAATTTAGACGGGGAGGGATCTGTATTCTCTGTAGAAACAGGGAATGAAAATTTGGAAGGATTTCTAAACTCTAGTACTGCCTATGATGAAACGGCGTTTATTCAAGTAGAAAATGAAAGATATGAATATAGCGGTATTTCCAGACCTATGGTAAAGTTTCATCTAAATAAAAATACTGGAGGACCTGAAGAAGCTAACTTTAATTTGACTGAAGTTGATGAGAGCGGGGATATCCCAGTATACAAAAGGTTGATAGATGAAAATTATACAATACCTGCTCCTATAAGTAATTTTAGAGAAGAAGATTTAGAAAAATCTAAAAATACTTTTCTTTATGAGGATGAATATCAGCTAGAGCATCTCATAGCTTATAAATACCAGGAGGTAGTGTATAGACTCTATACAGGAATAAAAAACCAAGGAATCCGTCCTGTAAAAAAAATAGAAATAGGGAATAATTTGGAGGAATTTTATAACAACAATAATTATATAGATTTTGTTTTTGAAAACAATGGAACTGTACAAACCATAGAAAAAAAAGGGGTTACAGGTAAATTTATAGACGGGAAATTTGAACTTATGGGGTTAGAAAACGGGGAACCTTATAATTTAGACCTTTATACTCTTAGATACAGAAATAATAATAGTACAGGAAACTATGTGGCAGTTACCTATGAGAACAGCCTTGTTTTTAATGGGAAAAATCAAAGTTCTATCCAGGGGAATACAGGGTGGCTAGAAGATATAGATATATCTAATTATAAAAATGTTGAATTAAATGTAATCACAGTAACCACTGATAATTTATCCCAGATAAAGCTAAAGGATATAAGTGAAAAAAGGGAAATATCTGAAAATATAATTTCAGATATAGTAGTAGCTGCTCCTGAAAGCCTCAGTGGATCCAGTATAAATATAGATGGAACTAACTATAATGTAGTAGATAACCAAATAGTAGTGGGTTTAACAGAATATCAAGTAACGGATAATAAGGTAAGTGTAGGTGGAGCTGAGTACACAGTGGTAAATAATGAAGTGACTATTGATGGAACTCTTTATCAAGTGACAGATAACAAAATAACAATAGATGAGAAAAAATATGTATACGGATGGACAGGCAGTTATGATAGTGATTTTACCCAGGAAGAAGGTAAACAAAGAACAGTTTCTTTGGATATAGAAGGAGCAGGAATACTGCTGAACAATGAACAAACTGGAACATATATTGAGCCGACTCCAGTGGAGAGAGATGAAAGGTATCCCCACCAAAGAGTATTGTTTGAAGCTAAAGATGGCTCAGGAAATCTAACAAACTATGAATTAAAAGACCAAAAATATCAAATGGTCGACAGGATATTGACGCCAGCCAGACTAGGATATCGTCAGATAAAATCTATCGATTACAGCTCAACCTTGGGAGAATATTTATTAGGGGAAAGTTATACAAATATAAATCAATTTAAATTTGAAAATAATAATTGGAACTATCTGGTAGATGAAGGAGTCGAAGGGATAGTGATAGAAAAAACTATTTCAGAAGCTGCAGCTGAGCTGTCAGGTGAAAATGGAGATGAAATAAAGTTTTATACAGATGATGTAGGACATGGACTTACTAAAGTAGAGGAAGGAGGAGATAAGGTTGTATATAACTGGAATGAAGGACCCTCAAATACAAATGGGGTAATATTAAACTATGATAAAGTCATATTTAGGATTGTTAAGATGCCGGAAGATGGACTTATAACAGAAAATATTGATTATACAGTGGGAACTAATACCCACACTGCAGAGCTGCCAATATATTATTGGAATCCATATATTAATAATAATCCTGTAAACTATCTGGATAATGAAAAAATGATAACTACAGGTGATGGAGAGGAGAGCGAAGGAAGCCTTAAGATGGAAGCTTTTCTTTTCGGAAACACAGACGGATCTTACAATGAAAATTATGTAGATCTAGTTATGGATGCCGGGTCCGATAAGGAGATGACATTTTCAAATGCAGTAATCTCATATGAAGCTGCCAATAAAAATCTGAGATTGATAGGGCTGCCTGTAGGAGAATATATAGTTCAGCTTTATACAGTAAAGAGGGGTCATGATGGAACTTATAGAGTAGTTACCTATGAAAATTATGATACCTTTGCAATGGATATTCCAGAGGTAGCCAGTGAGGAGTTTGACAAGGAAAATAATATACATAAGATCGATTTTATAACTACTGGTACCAGCAGTGGCGCTATCCAAGTCAATGTAAACTTTATTACTAAGATGGAAAGGGAAGTAGATTTAACAGTAGGAAATCTTCAATCTGCTGGTCTGCCGGCTTTTAAAATATCAGAAAAAAACGAAGGGACAGAAGAGGTAGAAGGTGTAGGAAATCTCGGTCAGATAAATATAAAGGAATCAAATCAGAGAAGATTTTTGTTTCCACTGGATGTAGTGTTTGTTATAGATAACTCAGGATCGATGCAAAATGAAATAGATGCAGTAAAGGATGGATTATCAGCTTTTGGGCAGGAACTTTATGACAGAGGATTTGATGTTAAATATAATTTGATTACCTTTGGACCAAGGCAAAATAGCTATAGGATAGGAAATTGGGCTAATAAAATATCAAATTATTACGATAGAAGTTATATGGCTATCTATAAAGATAAATGGTTTGATGGAACAAGCATAGATGGTAATTTTAATGATCAAAGAGCTAAAGAATTAGGGGAATTAAAAGATGCTTTTTCTAAGATAAGAGCAGGTTCTGGATATTATGGAAGTCAAGAAAATAGTGCCTGGGGAATTCACTATGCCATAGCAAAACTCCGTGCCAATGGTAGGTATTTAGATTATTCAGGGGAGATAACAGAGAATAGTAGCGATGGATATATGCCATCTCAGAAGATGATAATATTCTTGACCGATGAAAACATGGATGATGATAATTTACCTAATGGGTACAATAGAAGAAATGTATTACAAAAATTATACTCGGAACTAAATACTACTTATAACGGAATGGCTGATAATATTAATTTAACTGGATTATTTCATATAAGAAAAAGAGGGAATAGTGCTCGTGGAGCAAGCAGAAATTTAAATTTTTATGAATTGGTGCCGGATTTAAAATATAGATATGCCAATGGAAGAAATATCTCTTATTGGCAGGAATGGGATGATAGAGAAACTCCTGTTTTAGGGATAGATCCATCAGACAGGGGAGATATTTATCATACTGATTTTAAATATTATAATACTGGAAATAATTTCTTTATGTATGAGATGGGATCTAGTGGGCAGCATGTAGGAGATGCCCTTCAAAGTGCAATAAGTAATATCGGGATAATCCAGAGATGGGAACTTTCCTACCTTACTCCATTCAATGAATATGATGGTACAACTAGAACTGTTGATTTTAAATTGGTAGATGTAAAGGGAAAAGACGGTACACCAATATCTAAAACAATCAGAGATTTAGATGAGTATGGGGATAAACAATATATGGTGCAGGAAGAAAAATTAGTTGTGGAGTTTAAAGATCCTACTGGAACTTCCCCTAAACTGAGTGTGGTAGACGGGAAAGGAATAATAACATTCTTGGCTAAATCAAGGTATCATGAAGTAGATAGCAGCGGTGATACCATAATAATAGAAGATGTTATTAAGGAGCGGAGCTTGAATGTCTTGAAAACCGATGGAACTCTGTTATTCAGTAGAACTACAGATGATATAGTTATGAGTTTATCGGAAGACGGATGGTCGCCTCTTAAAATAACCAATACCAGTTTAGAAACAATATTAGACAATAGGTCAGAATCCTGGGTAGGAGTAAAGAATCTTCCTATAGGAACAGACCCGGTAAAAGAGGTACTCAGTTGTATAGATAAGGTGAAATATAGGGTAGATGGTTCAAACAATTATGAAATATGGTTAAAACAATCAGAGGTAGACAGTTTACTAGCCAATGATTTAGGGGACAACCCAACAGTACCTTATTTTAATTTGCTAATAGCGGGATCTCCTACACGGGTAGATGAGGAATACTTTAAAGCATTAATGGGTGACAGATCCGATGCATGGTATGAATTAAAGAATAGTTCTACCGATCCCAATCTATTTGCTGGAATATCAAGTGATGATTTTGAAAAATTAGACGGAACCAGATATAGGATAAGATTGGGAGATTTAGACCTAAAGGAACTTTTAACAAGTAATGACGGGGATGATGTAGAACTTAAGATAAGCAAAACAAAGTTGGAAGCTATAGCTGGAAATTCGACTAATTTTGAAGATTTTGGTCAGCAGGGTTGGTATGAATTTAATGTAGTTTTAACAGAAACAGAGATGCAGATATTAAGGGATGCAGAGTTAAACGGGAAACCTATAGAGTATATTGATTTAGAAGCTACAGCAGTTACCGATCTATTTGCTCAGACTAAGATTCTAGAGGAAGTAGCTATAGATGTGACACCTCCGAAAATAGTGGAAATAAGTATAGTTGATCAGACCTTAAGAAAGTTTTTAAAGTCAATGAAAATGATTGAGGACACTCCATTATTTACAGATACAGAAGCTGAAAATTATTCTGGATATACGGCAACTAATGAGAATGAATTGAAAAACCTCCTAAGTAATGCTGGAAGTTATGTGAAAACAGGAGATCTGCTGGATATAACTCTAATAATTGAAGATAAAAACTTAACAGAAAATGATATCTACGTCGGTATAGGAGAGCTGGGATGGGAAAAGCCTTTTATAACAGATGAATCAACTACTGATATAAATAGGTTCAAACTTACCTGGACAGGTGTAGAAGTAGGAGGAGTATCAGGAAGTATAGGTGTTGGAAATACTATCGAAGACAGATATGGAAATGTGGGAGATCAAAATTTAAGTCTATTAAATATAGATATAACAGATATAATACCTAGTAGAACTATTAGAGATAATACTAATAATCTTGTAAGTAGTCATCTATCAGATGGGAAATATTATATAAATGCTGATTATAAAATTGAACTAGGAGGTACAGGAGATGTCTATCGTGCTGGAATAGCAGCTTTTAAATATGATAATACTAAATCAGATAATAAGGAAGGAATACCGGCATACCACCATTCAGAAAATGGTCTTTATACAGGTGGAGTAAAAGGAAATCAATTTAATATCGGGGTAGATAGTACTCACAAAGCAGATGGAGAATACAAAGGTAAGATCTACGGGATGAGTAAGAGTGGAAAATTAGTAGATATCACTAATTATTCAGTCAATGATTTTGACAAGATATTGGATATGAACTATGAAAATTCTACACTAAGTCAGACCACTATTATGGTGGATACAGTAGAACCGGTAATATCAAATATATCTATAATAAACAGGACATTCATGGATAAATATGGGGTAAATAGTATAGGTAGCAGCGGAACTACTTATGTAAAGGATGAAGATAGAGTAGAGGTAAGTTTTGATATAAAAGATTTTAATATGTATTCTCAGGAGATAGGAAGCTCAGTTAGTAAAGGAGGTTATTTGCTAGAATTAATAGGCTATAGTGTGGATGAATTAAGTGGCCAGATAGTTTCATCTGGTGGAGCAGGTTTGACAGATACTTATACTGTGACTTACACCTTTAAAATAAATGATTCAAGTACCGTTGAAACAGATATAGATATTAATTTAAAAGGTGAAGATAAAGCTGGAAATCAAGCTGTAGAAAAGAGAACTATTGTTTTGGATAACAGTAAACCTAAAGGTGTAGTTTTGGAAGTTTATGAAGCTGTAAAAGACTGGGAAAATATAACTACCCAAAGAACTGGAGATAGTGGTCTTTCATCAGGGGGTTATAAATTTACTAAAGGGGGAGCGACATCACTCATAAGTGATCCAATGATCTATGCCAAGATTAGTGGGACAGGAGCAGACGTAAGGTATTTAAAAATAGAAAAAAATGGAGGTACTGGTGATCCCTTACTTGATATTTTAGGGGAAACAAGTGAGATAAAAATAGATGGTAGCAATGGAACTAAGTTTGGGACAGATGTTATTAATGTTGCTGTGGTTACTCCTATAAGTATATCAGGGGTAGAAGGAGATCCGTCAGCACCGTTTAATTTTGTGGTAGATACAAGGATAAACACTTCCTATCTACAAGGTGGAATCATCGGAAGTCTGACAGGAGGAAAGATAAATATAGACCTGTCGAGCTTAGAGGAACTGGTAGGGATAGATGGATATAATTATATTTTTGTTGTAGGAGGGAAGGCTGTAAAACAAGGTGGAGAAAATAATCTTAATGGAGCAAGTTTTACAACGATACAAAATGGGTCTATAACAAGTAGTAATATAGAGATAGATACTTCATTATTTGCAGGAGGATCTAGAGGAGATTTAAAAATTACAGTTTGGGACAGACTTGGACACGAAAAAATATTTGAGAAAGCATATTTTATACCGACAAAATCTCTAGGGATTAAAGCTACTATAGAAGAGGAAGTTAAAAGAAGAGAGACTAAGTTAAAAATAATTGGTGAAGGAACTAATGATAAATTTGAACTAGAAAATAGTATAGATAAGAGCAGTGAATAAAAAGGAAAAAAGGAGTTTAGTTATTACTAGATAAACTCCTTTTTTTAAGAACCTATAGTTAAAAAAAGAGTTAATTAGATCTGAGGGGTAGAAAAAAAGGTCATTATAATATAATATATAAGGTATAGAAAAAATAAGTGACGACACGAACAGAGGGGTAAAACTATGGTGGTAGTGAAGAGAAGACGGGGAATCGGAGAGATCTTAGTAGAGAAAAAGTTAATAACAAGGGATGGTTTGGAAAAGGCTTTGGAGGAACAAGAGAAAACCGGTGAAAAATTGGGAGAAATTTTAATAGAATTAGGGTATTTAGACGAAGAAAATATGCTGGATGCTCTGGGGGAGCAGAATAGAGTAAAGGTAAAGGTAATAGACGACACAGATCTGAAATTAGAAGTACTGGCAATATTGCCAGAAGAATATATGAAGGAAAAAATTATTTTACCATTACGGATAAATGGAAAAAAGCTCTTGGTAGCTATGGAAAATCCCAAAGACACATTTTTAATAGATGAACTGCAGATGAAAACTAATATGGTTATTAAACCAGTGCTGGCTATGAAATCCAATATAATGGAATATCTGGAAAAATATATCCATAAAAGAGATCAGAAAACAGAAACTCAAACGGACAGTGTATTGGATGAACTGAATAAATTTGCTGAGGAAGACATAGAGATCGAAAGTAACTATAAAGATGAAGATATAGTCAGCAGTTTAGGATCTGACAGTGCCCCTGTGGTAAAGGGAGTAAACGCTATAATAGTTAAAGCTGTAAAACTGCAGGCCAGTGATATCCATATAGAACCCTATGAAAAAGAGATAAGAATAAGATATAGGTTGGACGGACTACTGATAACAGTTAAAAAGATGCCAAAGCATATTATGAATGCTATAGTTTCAAGGATAAAAATAATGTGTGATCTGGATATTGCAGAAAAAAGACTTCCTCAGGATGGGAGATTCAGGATAAAAATAGGAGATAGACGGGTTGATTTTCGTGTATCTACTTTAAAAACTATCCATGGAGAAAAGGTAGTAATGAGAATATTGGATAGAGGGTCGGTACAGCTAGACCTAACTGCCTTAGGTTATGATGAAAAAGCACTAGAAATAGTAAATAGAGTCATTCAGAATCCTTATGGGATTATATTGGTGACGGGACCTACCGGATCTGGGAAATCTACTACTCTATATTCTGTATTGGATAAATTAAACAAGGAAGATGTAAATATATCCACAGCAGAAGATCCTGTGGAATATGAACTGGAAGGAATAAATCAAGTGCAGTGTAAACCAGATATAGGTCTTACTTTTGCCGCTTCCCTTCGAAGTTTTTTGAGACAGGATCCGGATATTATAATGGTAGGAGAAATAAGAGATGGAGAAACTGCTGAGATTTCTATTAAAGCTGCTTTAACAGGACATTTGGTGTTATCCACTCTCCATACCAATGATGCACCTAGTTCTATTCATAGATTATTAAATATGGGGGTAGAACCATTTTTGATCTCAGCTTCTATATCAATGGTTATAGCTCAAAGATTAGTTAGGCGAATTTGTCCGCATTGCATAGGAAAAGATGGTGAATCAGCCAATAAATTAATGGCTATGGACCTGGATAAAAATGATTATGAAGGTTTAGATTTTAAAATAGGAGCCGGTTGTGAGAAGTGCAACAATACAGGTTATAAGGGAAGAAGTGTTATATATGAGATAATGGAAGTAGATGATGAGATGAAAAGCCTTATTTCTGAAAACACAACAAGTATAGAGATAAAAAAATTAGCGATGGAAAAAGGTATGGATACCTTGAGAGAATCAGGAATGAAAAAAGCTATATCAGGGGTGACTAGTTTGGACGAGGTGATGAGAGTCACACTGTCATAAAAAAATAAATAGACAGGGGTGTTAATCATGTTATATAAATATACTGCCTTGGATAGTCGTGGTAAAAAAGCTAATGGAGAGATGGAAGCCAAATCTCCTACAGAACTCAGAAAAATATTGAGACAACAAAAATTAATTCTTGTGAAAGCAACTAAAAAGAATAGTTTTAGTATGAAAAATGGTATGTTTAAAAGGGTAAAAGCTAAGGATATAGCAGTCTTTACGAGGGGACTATCCACTATGATAAATGCAGGGGTAGGGCTTATCAGGTGTTTTGAAATCCTAGAAGCCCAGATTGAAAAACCTAAATTAAAAGAAGTTATCTCCCAAGTAAGGGAAGAGATAAGTGCAGGGATGCCTTTGGCGGCATGTTTAGCTAAACATCCTAAATATTTTGATAAATTATATATAAGTATGGTAAAAGCAGGAGAAGCATCAGGAATGTTGGACTCTGTACTTATGAAGGTCGCTACTTCACTGGAAAAATCTGAAGAGATAAAGGGGAAGGTAAAGGGAGCTATGATCTATCCTTCTATAGTACTTTTTACTGCTGTAATTGTAATGTTTTTGATGCTCGCCTTTGTAATACCAAAGTTCATGTTGTTATTTGAAGGAACAGGGGTAGAGATGCCGCTGCTTACCAGGATGGTTATGAGAGCCAGTGAGATTGCCTCTAAATATTGGTATCTATTCTTTTTAGGGGTAGGTGGAATTTTTTATGGTGTAAAAAAAGCCATGATGACACCTAAAGGAAAGAGATTTTTTGATGTTATATTGTTAAAAATGCCCCTCATGGGAACCTTTGTAAGGAAGACTGCCATGGCCAGGTTTACAAGAACTATGTCTACCCTTTTAAACAGTGGAGTAACGATCCTGATGGCTTTTGATATATGCGGAGAGATAGTTGGAAATACATTGATAGAAGAAGCTATACTAGAAGCCAAGGACAGTATAAGAGATGGAGCCAGTATATATAAACCACTGGCCAACAGCGGACAGTTTCCGCCTATGGTAACAGACATGATTGAAGTTGGGGAAGAAAGTGGACAGTTAACTGAAATTTTGGAAAAAGTAGCAGATTTTACCGAGATGGAACTAGAAGAAGCTGTGAGAAATTTACTTTCTGCCTTTGAGCCGTTGATAATTTTATTTATGGCAGTGGGAGTAGGAATTTTGATCATTGCTATGTTCCTGCCGTTATTTAAAATGTCGGATATGGTGGGATAATAAATTATAGCTAAAAGAGAAGAATGAGGTTTAGAAAAAGGGGTCATTAAAATGAATAATATTATTTCAGTCAAAAATATTTCCTTGGTCTATAAGGAAAGGGATATATTTAAAAAGATAAAGGGGTATAAAGGAAGTATAGGAGTGAAAAATATTTCTTTTGATGTAGGTGAAGGAGAAATATTTTCCATAATAGGTCTCAACGGAGCAGGTAAGACAAGTACATTGAAGTGTATATTAGGGCTGATAAAACCCGATGAGGGTGAGATAGAGGTATTTGGAAAGAAAGAATTAAAGGGGATGGATTTTGAGAAAGTAGGCTATCTGCCAGAAATCTCTTACTACCCCAAGAGTATGAAACTCATGGATCTGATGAGGTATTACGGAGAACTTTATAATATTCCCAAAGGTGAGTTAGATAAAAAAATAGATGAAATATTGAAAAAAATAGGCCTTATCTCTAGAAAAACTGATCGTTTGGAGAAATTTTCCAAAGGAATGCTGCAAAAGGTTGGGATAGCTCAGGCCATATTAAATGATCCGAAACTGTTGTTTTTAGATGAACCCATGTCAGGATTAGATCCTCTGGCCCGTGAACTGGTAATAGAAATAATATTGGAATTAAAGTCTAAAGGAACCACAATATTTTTTAATACTCATATATTGGAGGATGTAGCCAGTATAGCAGACAGGGTAGCTATAATTGATAAGGGAAAACTAGTAGAAGTATTGGATATGAAAAAAATAATATTGGAACAGGATGATTTTTTATTGAAGAATCATTTTATAAAAACGGTAGGAGAGAAATAAAATGAAAAAAATACTGACTATTGGCAAGTATACATTGAAAGAAAATATATCTAACAAGGTCTTTAATGGAGTCTTATATTTTGGGATTCTGTCTATATTTTTTACTACCTTATTGGATGAGGTGGCCCTCTATGAGGGAGGGAGAGTTATTCGAGACAGTGGTTTATTTCTCACAGAATTTTTGGTGATGCTGATAACTGTATATATATCGTCTACATATGTTATAAAAGCTGTGGCAGAAAAATCTATCTATTTGGTTTTGACCAAAGCTGTGACTAAATCTAAATATATTATGGGAATAAACTTAGGGATAATTTACTCTGTGTTTTGTAACGTATTTATCATGGGAGGTATATTAGGGGTTATCTTGTATACCAAGGGGCAGCTTGACTGGTGGTATATACGTGCCTTATTCTTTATAGGATTAAAATTATCAATTGTGGGCAGTTTAGGAATATTTTTCTCAATAATCTCGGATTCTACTGTAACTTCTACAATTTTCACCTTATTTACTTATATATTAGGGCACGGAGTTATGGAGCTAAAGGCTATTTCCGAAAAATTAACGGGAAGTGTATTTCAATGGATATTGGATCTACTGTATATAATTCTGCCTAAATTCAACCTGTTAAATTACAGGGATTATTTGAAATCGACAGACACCAATTATTTTTTGATAATTGGTTATGTAGGGGTCTATATAACCTGTGTTATGGTGGCTACAAATATAGCTTTTGAAAAAAAACGACTGTGATGAATTGGAGATCCATAATTAAAAATTGATAATGTGCAATTGAAAATTAAAGGAGAAAACTCTGCGTTGAGAATTTTTAGGAATCTGTGTCAAAAAAAGGTTCTAAAGATTCCATCTTTAATACGGGTTCATTTCTTGTCTTGACACAAGAAACAAACCAAAGAAAGTCAAGAAGGTTTATAATTGTCTTAGTGGAGTAAGTCACGATCGTCATCGTAGGAACAGTACTGCTGAAGTAGAACGACTATAAACTTCAAGTGGAAAGTCTAAAAATAAAGTCAGATTTTTGTCTGAGTCAAAGATAGGGTTTAAAACTAAGAAGAAAAGGTTTAACTCTGAGAACCTTTGAAATCTCTAAAACTCTGCGTTGAAAGATTTTGATTTTATAAATTGTTGTAGTTCGTGACAAAAAGAAAAAAAGGGTGTGGTGTAAGTGATTAAAGACAGTAAAATATATATCCTCCTACTATGTTTTGGGATATTATTTTTATTAAATCCATATCTCAGAGAAGATGAAGAGGTCTTACTTAAAAATGGTTATAGAGAAACTGATGGGATGAAGCAAAATACGCTTCTCCTACGAACTATGGGGATGAAGAAGGTAGGTACAGCATTTATATGGATCGACCAGGTGCTGACAGTAGGAGAAGGTGGGAATCCAGATCTCGTAGTAGAAAAGATAAAGGAAAACTCCGATAAGATGGCATATTTAGACCCTTATTTTCTCACAAATTATAATTTTAGCGGAAGTATCCTGGGGCTTATCAGGATCTATAAGAGGTTTGATCTGGCCAGTGAGATATATCAAAAAGGCATAGAATATAACCCTGATAATTTAATCTTGAAAAACTATTTTGCAGGGATGATGGCAGCTTCTAAAAACAATGTAGAGGGATTACTGGTAAATTTTGAAAAGATAGTGGATGAGACCAGGGATGACCTTCTCACAAATATGGTGGCGTACCTGTATGAAAGGCAGTATAAGAAGTCAGGAGATAAGAGAGATCTGGAAAAGGCATTTAAATACTGGAGTATGCTGGCAAACTCTAAAGATGAAAAATACAAGGAAATAGGGTTGAGGAAACTTGAGAAGATGAATAAAGAATAAGAGTGTCTTGATAAAAAATGGGATAATCTATATTAAAATTTACTAATAAATGCTAATATACTTGACATTATGTATTAATATCTTATAAACTATAATAGGTATAATGATAAAAAATAAAAAAAGGATTTTTTATTTTTTGGGGTAAAATAGGTTAGAGTAAGGAAAAAATAAATTTTTGGAGGGATCGATATGAAAAGATTGAAAAAAGGATTTACACTGATTGAATTATTAGTAGTGATCGCAATAATCGGAATATTAGCAACAACATTGGCACCAAAGTTAAGAGAGCAGTTAGCAAAGGCTAAAGACTCGAAGGCCGTGGCACTATTAGGAGCCGCAAGAACAGCAGCGCAAGTTATTGTAGTGGATGAAATGATATCTAGTACAAGTAATGATGCTATAAATGTAACTGTAGATGAATTAAAAGCTAAATTAGATAAAAAATCAGGAGAGTTAATGAATGCAAATGCAGAAATAGCGATAGGAGGATCAAGACCTGGTTCTGGAGGAAAACTTGAATATGGTGGAACAGTTGCATTAGCAACATCAGGAACAGCAATAGGTACAGATTTTGATGTGACAGATGATGATGTATCTATAGAATTAGTTAACAAAAAAGCAGCAAATACTCATAGTACAGAAGATAAAGAGTGGGCAAAGTACTAAGCTCAAATATTGAATATGAAAAGGACTTGAATGAAAATTTTAGTCCTTTTTTTAATATCCTTTATTTTTTTTGGTTCATTATAACAGGGAGGATAAAAGATCTTAAATAGTTCAAATTTTGATAACTTTAAGAGAAATTTTAAGTTTTTTCTATAAAACTTACTCTAAAGGCTTATAGAGTCTTAAAAAATTAATAAAATAAAGGAAAATATTTTTTTTAAAGAAGATAATATATAATTATAATTTTAAATTAGGGAGGGGCTGAGATGAAAAAGTTGACGAAAGGATTTACACTGATTGAATTGTTGGTTGTTATAGCAATAATAGGGATTTTAGCTACGACATTGGCACCCAAATTAAGGGAGCAATTAGCTAAGGCCAAGGATTCCAAAGCAGTGGCATTATTGGGGGCCGCAAGAACAGCAGGTAATGTAATTTTACTGGATAAGATGGTTCAAGACACTTCTGGGTCAACTATAACTATAAGTCAAACTGAAATAGAAGCTAAGCTAGATGCAAAAACTGCCGATCTGTTAAATGTCGATTCGACAATAGCAATCGGTGGATCGAGAGCTGTGAATGTGACTGATAGTATAGTTTATGGAAAAACTGTTATATTAACTTCATCTGGAACGGCTATTTCATCTGGAGTTACTGCAGATAATGATAGCTTTACATTAAGTTTACAAAAAGGAACAGGGGCGGGGCTACTTAGTACAGAAGGAAAAGCTTGGTTAGATTACTAAAAAATAAGTTACATATATAAAGGGTTTGAGAAATATATTTCTCAAACCCTTTATTTTTCAGGAAATTAAAAAAATCTCATTAGAGATTTATACTAAAGTAGTATTTGAAGTTCAAAAATGAATTTTTACATCAAACCTTCTTTTTATTTAGAACTATTCATAGTATTATATTAAAGTAAGTATAATTATTATGGGGGATAAACATGGCAAAAATAAAAAAAGGATTTACATTGATTGAACTATTGATAGTAATAGCAATAATAGGAATTTTAGCTACAATACTGGCACCTAAATTAAGAGAGCAGCTAGCTAAGACAAAAGATACTAAAGCTATAGCACTGTTGGGGTCAGCCAGGACAACCACAGAGGTAATATTGGTGGAGAAAATTATAGTCGAAGATATTAATAAAAATGGTTATATCAGGATAAGTTTAAATGAGTTAAAAAATAAGTTAGATAAAAAATCCAATGAAATATTTGAAAATAAAGAGAATGGAAATATTCTTGTGGGCAGTGTTTTAGATAAAAATGATAAAATTCGTAATGACTGGACACTATATTTATTTGGAACAGATGATAAAAAATCAAATGATATCAAATTAAGAATTAATAAAAGTAGTTTGAGAATAAGCGGTGATGAAGTTCAATTGAGATTAATGGTTGGAAATAGTAAAAATATGAAGAAAGCTAAGAGTACAGAAGGAAAGCTATGGTCAGATTATTAAATAAAGCATTATGGGGGGAACTATGAATAAATCAAAGAATGGATTTACACTGATTGAACTATTAGTAGTGATAGCTATAATAGGAATTTTAGCCACTACATTGGCACCCAAATTAAGGGAGCAATTAGCTAAGGGAAAAGATGCAAAAGTAATAGCAGCTTTAGGAGCTGGAAGAACAGCTATAAATGTGATATCTTTTGAGAAGATGGTAAATGCCGATACAAATAGTATTACAATAACTTATGATGAATTTAGAGACAGGTTAGATAAAAAAAACAGGGAAATATTTAAAGAGGATGACGGGGATATATGGGTAGGAGGGTCAAGGAAGGATCCTAAAACAGATCCTGACTCTCCTATTAAATATAATATGAATTTAACTTTGTCTCATAAATATAAAAATGATGAGCAGGGGGAAAAATCATTCAATAAAACGACACCCATGGAAATAGATGACGATGAGGCGTTGTTATTTTTATCTCCAAGGGCAATTCCAAACGGATATGTTTACAGTATAGAGGGGAAAAAATGGATTGATTATTAAAAAAAAGGATTTGAAGCATTGGCCTCAAATCCTTTTACTTTTTAAAATCCTAAACTATCCAGGATCTTTTCTCCTAATTTTCTGTTTTCACCCTTATATGGGTAACAATGAATATGGATAGCCGGATTAAAGTTGATCTCGATTATCCCGTGATTACTGTCGTTTGGAAGTTCCTTGATATCTTTTATCATCATATCCACACCACAGATAGTGGCATCTGCAGCTTTAGCTGAATCTATGGCGATTTGCTTATATTCGTCCAAGATATCATCGGTGAAGTCAATGCTGTCTCCTCCGGTACTGATATTTGAATTTTCTCTAAGGTATATAGTTTCGTCTTTTTTTGGTATATAGTCAAAATTTAGATTTTGGCTTGCTAAAAATGTCTCCTCAGCCTCACCTAAATTTATCTTCTGTAGGGGTTTTTTGTAGCCCGTTCCCCTTAAAACGTCTTTATTCTTTTGTTCCACCAATGTTCTGATAGAATGTTTCTCATCTCCTACAACATTTGCTGGGACTCTATGTAGGATTCCTACGACTTTATCCTTTAACACAAAAATTCTATATTCCTTTCCTTCGATAAATTCCTCTATCAGGATAGAATCATCCTCTCCAAAGGCAAAATTCAGGGCATTTTCATAATCTGACAGAGTAAATTCTTTGGGAAGGATTGTTATTCCCAATCCAAAATTAGTGGAGTTCGGTTTAACGACTGTTTTAGTCCCCTGATATCTGTAAAAATCATCTACAGCATCCTGTGAGTTAGTATAATATCCTCCCTTAGGAACTTTTATCTTATTCTTCTCTAATATCTTTTTAGTCACCAATTTATTTTCCATGATTAGGACAGTGCTATATGAATCTAAGGAAGTTTTAGTAGCCTGGACTATATATTCTGTCTTTCCATTCTTAGTTAGCGAGATAAAGTTTTCCTTCCGATCCAGGATCTCAAATTTGATCCCTCTTTTAATGGCATCTTTTATTAAAATCTGGGTAGAAAGTTCCAAATCTTCATATCCTCTTAGGGAGAAGTTATCGATCTGACTTTCTTTATAATATTTTTTAGCTAAATTCAGGTTGAAATCTATAAAGCCTTCCTCTCTAATTCCTTTTTCGATCTGACTTGAAATAAGAAGATCGGTGTTGTGAAATGATTCCAAAGCTTCTCTGAGAGTATTTGTGTAATTTGAATTAGAAATCCCCAAGTTCTCTATAATTATTTCGATCTTTGAAATAATGTCTAATCCTAAATCCTTTAAAAATTTAAATTCTCCTCCATCAAATAATTCTAGATCCACCTTTCTACCATAGTGAGCTACAAGGTCATGATTTTTATTTCCTTCCCACATCTCTTTCTCTGTTAGGCTGTCCTCATCTGTAAATAGGCAGAACAATAAAAATAAGTGTACAAAGTATAATTGATCTATAGAAATTCCTGTTTTTATCATGGGATTAAGATCTAATAACCGAACTTCTAAATATTCAATTCCATCTTCTTCGATGGATTTTAATAAGTTTGTGTTGTCTTTAGCTTTTAATCTGATAGGGCTGTAGTATTCCTTTTCACTGATTAATTTCTCTTGAGAGATCAGTGTTTTGATATTCTCTACATATTCTGCTCTAGAATTATAAGAAATGTTGAACACTTCCTTATTTTTGTATCCACACATTCCATTTCTAAATGAGTTTCCTGAGGTATAAGAGAATGAATCAGGAGCTACTTCGTCCAGCATGTCCACACATTTTCTACTGTATGTACCGTGGATGCTTGGATTAGCTCCAAATAAGTATATAAGGATCCATCTGTATTTAAAGAAATTTCTCGAAATTTTTAAGTAGATCTCATCTTTGAATAATTTAAAATCAGAGTTCTTAGACTCTTTGTGTAATAGCTCTAAAAATTCATCTTTAAAGGAAAAATTATAGTGGATTCCCGATAAAAGCTGTTTTTGTTTACCATATTTTTGTGAGAGGTAATCTCTGTATTTTTGAGCCCGATTCCCTTCACAGGTTTCTTCAAATGTAGAAACGGGGATATCCTCTTCGTCTGGGAGTGATGGGGGAGTGCTTTGAGGCCAGAGATATTCGTCTTTTAACTCGAGACTCACAATATCGTGTAAACTATCTAAAAAATTATAAGTTTCCTCGATGGTATCCATAGAGGGAGTGATCATCTCTACCTGACTCTCGGAAAAATCAGTGGTAATATATGGATTTTTTAATTTATTCCCGAAAATATCAGGGTGTTTTGTCATAGCAAGGTGACCGCTGGAATCTACCCTAACATTTTCCTTTTCTATCCCAAAATTGCATTTGGTTAAAAATCTATTTAATTTTTTATCATTTATAATGTTTATCAATTTTTTCATTTCTACCCTCCCTCTTTTTTATACCATCTAGATTCTGATTGTTTTTTAATTAGTTGTGCTATTTTTTAATTCATGACTAAAGTTTTGTCCTCTTTAAATCTCTTTAAATGGATCATAAACCAAATTGGAAGAACTATTCCTTTGAGTATACTACTGATTGTAATACTCCACCAAATACCATTTAACTCTAATGCAGTAACAGATAACATGAGAGCCATAGGTATACGAGCTCCTGTAAGGATTATACTTACGATAGATGGAGGCAATGTTTTTCCGATACCCTGGAATCCTCCTACAGTGGTCATCTCAACTACCATAAATAGTTGGGATACTCCTAATATTCGCAGGTAATTAGCTCCTAAACTAACTATATAGTCATCCTGTAAAAATATTCTGAATATAGGTTCTGGAAAGACTATTAAGATAAAACTTACAAAGACTCCTAAAACAGAGATTATCCCAATGGCATTGAAATATCCTTTTTTTATCCGATCATATTTCTTAGCACCATAGTTTTGTCCTACAAAGGCAGCCAGCGCTCCTTGGAATCCACCTGCTGTAATCCATGAAATAGATTCTATCTGTACCCCTACTCTTTGTACAGCTATGGCATCTGCTCCCCAATTGGCTATAATCCTTGCGATAAACACAGAGAATCCTGTAAAAAGAATCCTTTGGGCAGCTATAGGTGTACCAATTTTAATAATATCTCTAGTTTTTTCCATATCATAGACAAATCCATGGGTAAATATTTGATAATGTTTCCTTAAATATATAAATAAGATTGTAGAAACTATCGTTTGGGCTAAGACTGTGGCTATAGCAGCTCCTACAACTCCTAACTTAGGGAAACCAAATAATCCAAAGATTAATATGGGATCTAAGATGATATTTAAGATAAGTCCGATACTGGTTATTAAAAATGGTGTTTTACTGTCTCCATGACCATTGAATATCCGGGTGAAAACCAAAGAAAGGGATGAAAAAAATATCCCAAAAGCTGTGATGGTCATATAATCTACTGCCATCTTTTCAATTGCTGGATTATTTAATTTGAAAAATCCTATAAGCTGGTACCTAGAGATCAAAATCATAACTATAAAGGCTGTAATAAGACCCATGGTGTTGATGATAGATGTTTCGGCGTAGGAGTTTGCTTTTTTATAATTTTTTTCTCCTACAGACTGGGATGTTCTGATCCCTGTTCCTATAAAGATAAGAGCTGTTATTGCAAATCCGAATTTCAGGAAAAATCCAGCTGTACCAACAGCAGCGACAGCACCATTCCCCAATCGACCAATCCAGATCATATCTATCATATTATATGCCATCTGAATCAACGACATCCCCATGATAGGCAGGGAAAGAAGGGTCAATTTATAGAGAATATTCCCCTCGGTTAAATCATATTTTTTTTTCATATTTCCTCCAAACTACCTCTCTATATCTCCTTAGTTAAGGAAAAGTTAGATGAGGATCGCTAGTTATAAAAGTTTTTTGATATAGTTGGTAGCTAGATCTTCACAGTTCCTCAAAAGATCGATAGTTTTATCATCTGATATACGATAGTGGGAATAGTTCCCTTCCTTTCTTTTAACAATCAGACCTGCATTACTGAGAATTTTTAGATGCTGAGATAGATTTGCCTGGGTAAATTCAGTATCATCTACTAATTTGCATACACAAAGTTCCCCATCTACTAATTTTTTTAAGATCTTTAATCTTAACGGGTGACCTAAAGCTTTGAATATTCGAGCTTGAAAATCAATGTTATTCATAAAATTCCTCCTTAAGTATTTAACTAAATAATTATTTGCTTATATATTAAGATATTTTAATCATAAAAGCAAGGAATATTTATTCGATTAAATTTTAGATTTTATTGTATATAGAATAGATGTATAATAAACTATTATTATCACAATAAAAAAAGGGGTGCAGGAGATGAAAATAGCATTTGTGTGTAACTAAAAAATAAAAACTCCTATAGAGAAAAAGATGTATGAATATATCTGTTATTGTGACAAGGTAACCAAAGAAGACATAGTTACTGCTGTATTTGGAGGTGCCAAAACTTTCAAGGAAGTTATAGAGGTGACAGGGCTATGAAAAATTCAAATTGTCAGGAAAATAACCCAAAAGGTGTATGCTGCAGTGCAGATATAATAGAAGTAATAAAAGAATACAGCCAAGGTAAAGTCAATTGATAAATTAGTAAAATAAAGGTAAGGTAAAAGTTGGGGAAGAGAAAATAAAGGGGTGTTAAAAATAACAGATATATAGTATAATGCCCTGTAAAATATAATAAATTTAAGGAGTGATTATTCAATGAATATCATGTTATTTGGAGCACCTGGTGCCGGTAAAGGTACGCAAGCAAAATTTCTAATAGAGAAATACGATATACCTCAAATCTCAACAGGAGATATCTTGAGAGCAGCTATAAAAGCTGGAACAGAGATGGGATTAGAAGCGAAGAAATTTATGGATGAAGGGAAGTTAGTACCTGATTCAACTATCATCGGAATAATAAGAGATAGATTAGCTGAAAAAGATTGTACAGAAGGATTTATCTTAGATGGATTCCCTAGAACAATACCTCAAGCAGAGGCATTAGAAAAGTTAATGGAAGATATGAAAATATCATTGGATAGAGTAATATCTCTAAATGTTCCTGATGATCTAATTGTAGATAGAATTACTGGAAGAAGAGTATGTCCTAAATGTGGAGCATCTTTCCATGTTGAGTTCAACGCTCCTAAAACTACAGATATCTGTGACTACTGTGGAGAAGCATTAATCATAAGAAAAGATGATACAGCTGAGACTGTTGTAAATAGATTAGCTTCATACCATGCTCAAACTGCACCATTATTTGATTTCTATACAACTAGAGGAGTAATGGCAGAAGTAGACGGAACAAAAGATGTTTCAGAAGTAAAGGAAGATATATTTAAAATATTAGGATAAAGTTATCTAAAAAAGGTGAGGTGGCTCACCTTTTTTATTAGATAGCAATTAAGAGTTAACTCTCATTTTATTATATTTAATATTTAAAGAAGAGAGTGCAAGGAGGATAAGATGTCAATAACAATTAAAACAAGAGAAGAGATAGAAAAGATAAAGGCAGCAAACCAAATAATTGCTAGATTATACAATGAAATATTACCTAGTAAGATAGTCCCAGGAGTATCAACAAATGAGCTAAATGTAATTATAGAAGATTATATTAGAAGCCAAGGGGCAATTCCTGCAACTATAGGTGTAGGAGGACCACAAAATGCTTATCCAGCAGGTTCTTGTTTATCTGTAAACGAAGAGGTAGTGCACGGGATTCCTGGAAACAGAATCTTACAAGAGGGAGATATAATCAGTGTTGACACTGTAACTAACCTAGATGGTTATTATGGAGATTCGGCTATTACATTTCCTGTAGGAGAGATCGATGAGGAGTCTAAAAAGTTATTAGAAGTAACGAAGGAAGCTTTAGAAATAGGAATTGAACAATGTTATGCTGGAAACAGATTAGGAGATTTAGGAAACGCAATTGAAGCTCACGTAAAGAAAAATAAATTTACAGTAGTAAGAGATTTTTGCGGCCACGGAGTAGGGCATTCTATGCATGAAGATCCTATGGTAATGAATTTTGGTAGAAAAGGCAGAGGAATAAAACTAGAAGAAGGAATGGTAATCGCTATAGAGCCTATGGTGAATTCAGGATCTTATAAGGTAGGAATTCTAGATGATGGTTGGACGGCTGTAACTAAGGATGGAAAAAGAAGTGCACATTTCGAACATTCAGTGGCTATTGTAGATGGAAAACCACTAGTTTTAAGTAGATATGAAAAATAAATTTTTGATTACAAATATTAGATCTAACCTAGTAAAATAGAGTTTTTGAACAATATAGCAACAGAACTGTAGAACAATATTTTTATCTTTGTTGGAAACTAAAAAAAATAGAGCAAAACAAAAATAAAAAGTAGACTTCTTGTGTGACTTATGATATAATAATTCGGTATTAACAATAAGTTTCGAGGAGGAAGTATGGCGAAACAAGACGTAATAGAATTAGAAGGAGTAATACTTGAAACGTTACCTAATGCTATGTTTAAAGTAGAATTAGAGAACGGACATGTGATTTTAGGTCACATATCAGGAAAGATGAGAATGCATTACATTAGAATCTTACCTGGAGATAAGGTATTAGTTCAAGTTTCACCTTATGATTTATCAAGAGGGAGAATTGTTTACAGAAAAAAATAATTTTTTTGTGAGAGGAGGTTTCAAATGAAAGTAAGAGCATCAGTAAAGCCTATTTGCGATAAGTGTAAAGTCATCAAAAGACACGGAAAGATCAGAGTAATCTGTAAATCTAATCCTAAGCACAAGCAAGTTCAAGGGTAATTGAAAGCAACACACATTTGAAAAACGCGTACTGTAAAGATATGTTGACCCGTAGGGGCGGTACTTTTGGGTGAAAATTCGGAGTAATCAAAAGGCATGTCGAGGAAAGTGTTTAGCTGGTTATTATACCAAGCGATATATAAAGTAAACGAGGAGGAAAATACGTGGCAAGAGTAGCAGGAGTAGATATCCCTAGAAATAAGAGAATCGTAATCGCATTAACTTATGTCTTTGGAATCGGACAAACAACTTCAGAAAGAGTTTTAACGGAAGCTGGAATCAGTTTTGATGTTAGAGTTAAAGATATGACTGAAGAAGAATTAAACAAGATCAGAGCTATAGTTGACGGAATTAAAGTTGAGGGTGACTTAAGAAAAGACATCAGACTTGATATCAAGAGATTATTAGACATCAGATGTTACAGAGGTTCTAGACATAGAGCAAACTTACCTGTAAGAGGGCAAAAGTCTAAAACTAATGCAAGAACTGTTAAAGGACCAAAGAAAGCAGTTAATAAGAAATAATAATAATAATAAATCTAATTATATAGAAAAATTTAAGTAAGGAGGAGTTAACTTGGCTAAGAAAAGAGGCGCAGTTAAAACTAAGAAGAAATTAAAGAATATTCCTTTAGGAATAGCTCATATACATTCAACTTTTAACAACACTATCATCGCTATCACAGATACTGAAGGAAGAGTTGTAGCTTGGAAATCTGGAGGAACTTCAGGATTCAAGAATACTAAAAAAGGAACTCCATTCGCAGCTCAAATAGCAGCGGAAGAAGTAGCTAAAGCAGCTATGGAGCATGGAATGAAAAAGGTAGAAGTAAGAGTGAAGGGACCTGGTTCTGGAAGAGAAGCTACTATCAGATCATTACAAGCAGCTGGATTAGAAGTATCAAAAATTGTTGATGCTACACCAGTTCCACATAATGGATGTAGACCACCTAAAAAGAGAAGAGTGTAGTTCACTTATTCAAAATTATCGTAGATAAAACGAATTCTGATTATCGGAGTTAAAATAAGAAATAAAGGAGGATATAGGTCAATGGCAATTAATAGACAGCCTGTATTAAAGAGATGTAGAGCTCTTGGATTGGATCCAATAGTTTTAGGTATAAATAAAAAATCAAACAGAGGTCCTAGACCAAATGCAAATCAAAAACCAACTGAATATGCTATTCAATTAAGAGAGAAGCAAAAAGCGAAATTCGTATATGCTGTAATGGAAAAGCAATTCAGAAAGTTATATGAAGAAGCATCAAGAAAAGACGGAGTAACTGGTCTTAACTTAATTCAATATTTAGAGAGAAGATTAGAAAATGTAGTATACAGAATGGGGTTTGTTTCAACTAGAAGACAAGCTAGACAAATTGTATCTCATGGACATGTTTCTGTAAATGGAAGAAAAGTAAATATCGCGTCTTACAGAGTTAAAGCTGGAGATGTTGTAGCAGTTATAGAAAATTCAAAAAATGTTGAGCTTATCAAATCTGCAATTGAGGAAGCTAACGCTCCTTCATGGATTGAATTAGATAAAGCTAACTTTGCTGGAAAAATCTTACAAAACCCTACAAAAGACGATATGGACTTCGAATTAAATGAAGCATTAATCGTAGAATTCTACTCAAGATAATAAGTTTTGAGAGCACAAAATTTTATGTAGGAGTGATTCAATGTTAAAGATCGAAAAATTAGCAAGAAATATAAACATTACAGAAGAAAAAACTAGTGAATTTGGTGGAAGCTATGTAGTGGAGCCATTATATAGAGGTTATGGGAATACGATTGGTAATGCACTTAGAAGAGTGTTATTATCATCTATTCCAGGAACAGCTATTAAAGGTGTAAGAATTGACGGTGTTTTAAATGAATTTTCTACTATGGAAGGCGTTAAAGAAGCTGTAACTGATATTGTCCTTAATGTTAAGGAGATTATCGTTAAAGCCGATGAGCCTGGTGAGAAAAAAATGACATTATCAATAGAAGGGCCAAGAGTTGTTACAGCTGCTGACATCATTCCTGATGCTGGTATCGAAGTAATAAATCCTGATCATGTTATCTGTACAGTTACGACTGACAGAAAAGTAGATATGGAATTTATTGTTGATACTGGAGAAGGTTTTGTAGTTGCAGATGAGATTGACAACACAGACTGGTCTGTAGAGTATATCGCAGTTGATGCAATATATACTCCAATCAAAAAAGTTTCTTACGCTGTAGAAGATACTATGGTAGGAAGACAAACTGATTTTGATAAATTAACATTAAATGTTGCAACTGATGGAAGTGTTGAAATCAGAGATGCAATTTCATATGCAGTTGAGCTTTTAAGTTTCCACTTGAACCCATTCCTAGAGATTGGTGACAGAATGGATAGCTTAAGAGACCAAGATGAAGAAGAGTTAAATGATGAGCCTGCAACAGCTGTTGTTGAAAACAATGTAGCAGGAACTAAAATTGAGGAGTTAGATCTTACTGTAAGATCATTCAATTGTCTTAAAAAGGCTGGAATTGAAGATGTTGGTCAACTTTCTGAGATGGGATTAACTGAATTGTTAAAGATCAAGAACTTAGGAAGAAAATCATTAGATGAAATTTTAGACAAAATGAGAGAATTAGGATTTGACTTACAGGGTAACAATACCTCTAATTAATCTTATAAGCAAAGGAGGCTAGCTTAAAAATGAATCATAATAAATCATATAGAAAGTTAGGTAGAAGATCAGACCATAGAAAAGCTATGTTAATGAACTTAACTATCTCTTTAATAAATGAAGAAAGAATAGAAACAACTGTAACTAGAGCAAAGGAATTAAGAAAGTTTGCTGAAAGAATGGTTACTTTAGGTAAAAAAGGAGACTTAGCGTCAAGAAGAAGAGCACTTGCATTCTTAAGAGACAAAGATACTGTAGCAAAGTTATTTGCTGAAGTAGCTCCTAAGTACACTGAAAGAAAAGGTGGATATACTAGAATTATGAAAACTGGTATCAGAAGAGGAGACTCTTCACCAATGGCAATAATCGAATTAGTATAATTCAATTATAAATAGTTAGATCACTATGTGATCTAACTATTTTTTTATCTAAAAATATTAAGAAATAAAAAAGGAGAAGCTGATTGCTTCTCCTTTACTATTTTTTTGAAAATTTATGATTTACTATGAGTGCTCCAAAGACACATCCCATTCCAATAAATGAGATAAGGTTAGGAGATTCATTGGGTAAGATGCTCCAACTGATAATTGCTCCTGAAACAGGAACAAAGAACTTAAACATATTTAATTCTGATACTTTAACTCCATCTACCTGGATTAAGAAAAACCAGATAGAGAAAGCTACAGCTGAGACCAATGCCAGCCAAACTAAAGCTATATAAAAATTAACTGGCTGGTTCAATTGAATTTCTCCTTCGAAAACTCTTCCCATTCCCAAAAGGATAAGTCCTCCCCATAACATTTGATTGGTAGTTAGAAATACTCCTGAAATTCCTTTTTTTATCTGGGCTACCTTTATATTGGCAAAACTAGTAAGGGTAGAATTAGCTAAAAGCAGCAGAATTCCAAAAACTTCCTTCTGTCCAACTGGTGTAAGAGGTTTGGAGTTCACCATGATAACAACTATTCCTGTCAATCCTAGTAATATACTCAAACCTTTGTATCTATCCATTTTGTCATCAGCCATGGTAAAGTGAGTCATAACAGCTGTGATAAGCGGCCCCGATCCAATAACGATAGCAGCAGTAGCTCCTCCTACATAACTCATGGCTATATAGTAAAGTGCATATCCCACAGCAGTATTGAGAAAAACGACATATGTGATTACCTTTCTATGGAGAAACAGCTGGCTAAAACTATCTCTTTTCCAGGCAAAAGGGATCAAGATAAGTCCTGCTAAGGTAAATCTGAGCCCTGCAAATGTAAATGGTTTTGGCATATATTCAAATCCGATCTTAACTCCTGCAAATGCAGTGGACCAGAGTAGGCAGGCGAAGATGGCTAATCCTGCAATATATTTTTTTTGTAATTTCATTAAATACTCCTAGATTATTTTCTATTAAATTTTTCGATAACTCTGTCGATACTTTTGGCAGTAATCATAGATTTAGCTGCTTTAGAAGCAGTTTCTATAAGAGGTTCGATTTCCTCAGTTCTATCTTTTTTACTAAATGTATCTAAAACAAAGTTTATAACTTCCTCAGTCCTTTTAGGTTTTCCGATTCCGCATTTTATCCTGATAAACTCCTCTCCAAGGTGGGAAATAATAGATTTAACTCCGTTATGTCCACCGGCTCTTCCTTTTTTCTTGATTTTAAGTTTACCCAGTGTAATGTCCATGTCATCATAGATAACTATAAGATCTTCGACAGGATCCAGTTTATAGAATTTTACTACCTCTCTGATTGAATCTCCACTGAGGTTCATAAATGTCATAGGTTTGAGTAGAAAAACCTTTTCCCCATCGACAGTAGCTTCTCCAAGATCACCATTAAACTTATCTCTAAAGTTAGTTACTCCTAATTCTTCTGCTAAATAATCGATTACATCGAATCCGATATTATGTCTTGTCTTATCATACTTACTTCCTGGGTTTCCCAGTCCTACTATTAATTTCATTCTTTTGTTCTCCTTCGTTTTTTAAATTATTATTTTTAGACACAGAGATTACAGAGCTTTAAATCAGAGATTCATAGAATTTTTTTCTGTGTAATTCTGAATTTTACTCTTTGTAAACTCAGTGACTGAATTTTACTTCTTTTATTTATATGGTTAATGTTAACATCTTAATTATTCTGCCAATCCATTTGCAAAGTACCCTTTCATCGCTTTTAAAAATTCACCTTTATCTTTGATATTCTGTGTGAAGAAAAATTCTATTCCCATATAATGAGCCACTCCTAATAGAACAGATGATATTATTCTCTTTTCCTCAAAGTTATAGGGAAGATCTTCCATGGTTTTTATATAAAGTTCATCCAAGGAATGGTTATAATCTATAACCATATCTTCAGCTATAAATTCAGACCTTCTTAAGAGCTCATATTTATGAGGTGATCGACCATAAAATTCCAGCAATAGATAGAGAAATAGTATATGGGTCTCATTTTCAGAAAAATTATTCTGAATATTGTCTTTTAGAAAATGGAGAGTTGTTCTCTTTAAATTTTCAACAATCTCCCTCAAAAATATCTCTTTATTTTCATAGAAGTGGTAAAAGCTTCCTACACCTATCTGAGCTTCTCCAGCAATATCATTTATGGTAACTTTATAATAATTTGTCTCGCCAAAAAGTTTTTCTCCAACTTCTAAAAGTTTGTGTTTTTTATTGCCACTATTGAACAAAACTCTCAAATAAAAATCCATATCTTCAAAAGTTTCTACTTTTAGATCACTCTCATTAAAAAAACCATGGAGTAAGATCCGAGCTAAAAACTTTTCATCTATCTCGAGGCCTCTTTTTACAAAATTAACATTGATATATCTTATACCTGACATTATGAAAAGGTATTCTAACTCCTTTAGTTCTCTTCCATAAACAGTTTTTAGTGCTTCTATATAAACTTTTCTGAGTTTTTGTTCATACTCTATAAATTTATACTGTCCTTCACGATAAACCCTAATAAGGGGAAATTCTTTCTTGGTTATATCAAAGTTTAAAAGGATAAAATTTTCCATTCTAGCTTGAAGATTATCTCCTTCGATACTTTTAAATTGTTCTTCTATTCTGTTACTGGTTTCTTCCAAAAGATATGTGAATAACTCCTCCTTATTTCTAAAATAGTTATATATTATACCATTTGAAATTTTTGCATTTTTACAGATTTGAGCTATTGAAACTTTTCCATATGAATCTTTTGAAAAAAGATCAATGGCTGAATCTATAATTTTCTGTTTAGTCTTTTTTTTCATATTTCCTCCAATAGCGATTTATTTTATTACCAATTAATACTTACATATTCTCTCTATTATAACACGAAAGAAAAGACCATAAACAATTAATTTTGTCCATGGTCTTTTTCCTTCATGCTAAGTGTTTGATTATGCTTTTTTTTCAGCTAATTTACTGATTTCATTGTTTAAAAGTGGTAAGATTTTATTAACGTCTCCCACAATACCAAGGTCTGCATTATTGAATATAGGAGCTCCCTTGTCTTTGTTTATAGCTATAATATATTCAGATTCTTCCATCCCGGCAATATGCTGGATAGCTCCAGAAATTCCCAATGCAAAGTAGATATCCGGTCTAACTGTTTTTCCAGTCTGTCCTACTTGTCTATCGTGACCCATAACTCCTAAGTCTACCATGGCACGAGAACTAGAAACTGTAGCACCGATATTGTCAGCTAATTTCTCTAAGTTCTTAAAGTTTTCAGCTGTTCCAACACCACGACCACCTGAAACTAAGACATGTGCATCTTCAATTTTTACTAATTCTTTAGCTTCCTTTACCTCTTCAATAAGTCTTACTTTGAACTTACTTTCATCAAAGTTTACACCAAATTCTATGATTTCTCCAGTTCTAGTGTTGTCTACAGCTAATTTCTGCATTACTCCAGGTCTAACACTAGACATCTGTGGTCTATGATCTGGGCAGACAATAGTTGCCATTAAGTTTCCACCGAAAGCAGGACGTGTCATAAGTAATTCTCTTTCTTCTGAGATCTCAAGAGATGTACAGTCTGCTGTAAGTCCTGTAGATAATCTAGCAGATACTCTAGGAGCCAGGTCTCTTCCTGTAGAAGTAGCACCGATTAAAATTATGTTTGGCTTTTCAAATTTTGAGATAGCATCAAGTGCCTGGGCATATGGTTCAGTTAAATATCTATCTAATTGAGGATGATCTACATAGATTACCCTATCTGCTCCATGAGAAATAAGATCCTGACACTGATCTTTAATCTCATTTCCTAAAAATACTGCTACTAATTCCTCTTCTAATGTATCGGCAAGCCCTCTACCTCTACCTAATAGTTCGAGGGAAACGTTTTGAATCTCCCTAGATTTTTGTTCTATAAATACATATACGCCTTTATATTCGTTTAAATTCATAGTTCCCCCTACCTATATAATGAAATTTTCTTTTAATTTGTCTACAATAATTGTAACAGCTTCTTGTGGTGTAACTTCATGAATTTTACCAGCTGTTTTTGCTCCCTTAGTAAATGATTTTTTTACCTTTGTAGGAGAACCAGCAAGTCCAAGAACTTCTAAGTCGATATCGATCATACTAGTATCCCAAACCTCTATTTTTTTCTCTCTAACTGCCTCTATTATTTTAGACACAGACATATATCTTGGGTTGTTAGCTTCAGATAATATAGTAAGAACACAAGGAGTTTCTGCTTCTAATAGTTGGTAACCATCTTCTACTCCCCTTTTAACTCTAACTAAATTTTCACCTACGATATCCATCTCTTTTACATATGACATTTGAGGTAATCCTAAATGTTCTGCTAATTGCGGACCAACCTGTGCTGTGTCTCCATCAATAGCCTGTCTTCCTGTGATTACTACATCAAAATCTAATTTTTTTAGTGCACCAGCTAAAGCATTTGAAGTTGCTAATGAATCTGCTCCTGCAAATTTTCTATCTGTTAATAATATTCCTTTATCTACACCCATTGAAAAAGCTTCTTTAAGAACTTGTTCTGCTTGGGGAGGTCCCATTGTGATTGCTGTGATATGTGCTCCATGAAGATCTTTTAGTTTTAGAGCTTCCTCTAAACCTGCTTTATCATCTGGATTTATAATACTAGGAACGCCATCTCTAATCAATGTTCCCTTGATTGGATCTAATCTGATTTCTGTGGTATCTGGTACCTGTTTTATACAAACTACTATATTCATAAAATCCCCCATTTTTATATTTTAATTATTTTAATAAACTTCCTGCTATTACCATTTTTTGAACTTCAGAAGTTCCCTCATATATCTCAGTTATCTTGGCATCTCTCATCATTCTTTCTACAGGATAGTCTCTCGTATAACCATATCCTCCATGAAGTTGAACAGCTTTTGTAGTTACTTCCATAGCTGTTTCAGCAGCAAATAATTTTGCCATGGCAGCTTCTACAGAATATCTTTCTTTTTTATCTTTTTTTGCAGCAGCTTTTCTTACTAATAATCTAGAAGCTTCTACTTTTGTATCCATATCAGCCAATTGGAATTGAGTGTTTTGGAATTTAGAAATTGTTCTTCCAAATTGAGCTCTTTCCTTTACATATTTTACAGTTTCATCCAATGCACCTTGAGCAATTCCAAGTGCTTGAGAAGCTATACCGATACGTCCACCATCAAGGGTCATCATAGCTATTTTAAATCCTTTTCCAACAGCTCCTAATAGATTTTCTTTAGGGATTCTGCAATCTTCAAATATAAGTTCGCATGTAGCTGAGGCTTTTATTCCTAATTTTTTCTCTTTCTTTCCAATACTGAATCCATCTCTATCTGCTTCTACAATAAATGCAGTGATTCCCTTTAATCCTTTAGATTTATCGGTCATAGCAAATATAACATAAACATGTGCATACCCGGCATTGGTAATAAATATCTTAGAACCATTAAGTACCCACTCATTAGTTTCTTCATCTAAATAGGCAGTAGTCTGTTGTCCAGCAGCATCAGTTCCTGCATTTGGTTCAGTTAATCCAAATGCTCCAAGCCATTCACCGCTACACATCTTAGGTAAATATCTTTGTTTTTGTTCCTCTGTACCAAATTCATAGATAGGAGCCATTCCAAGTGATGTATGTGCAGATATAATTACACCTGTAGTTCCACAAGCTTTAGAAAGTTCTTCTACTACCATAGAATACATTAGGTTATCTCCACCTTCTCCACCATATTCTTTAGCGATAGGAATACCGAAAAGTCCTAATTTTCTCATTTTTTCCACTGTTTCAACTGGAAATCTTTCCTCTTCATCGATCTCACCAGCTATAGGTTTAACTTCTCTCTCTGTGAACTCACTGATCATCTTTTCCAATATTTTGTATTCTTCGTTCAATCCAAAATTCAATTTATGCCCCCCTTTTGTTACAAAAAGTTATTTTTTTCACTTTTATTATAAAAAAATTATTTATTACTAAGTTTATATAACTTTTTATTGCTGATGTCAATATTTTTTTTGAAAAAAAGTTATTTTTTTGAATAGTCACTCATTAAAAGTTGGGAGGTATGTTTTATGGAATAAAATTATTAATTTATAATATTTCGTTATAGTGTAAATAAAAATAGTTTATATGTACTATTTAATTACAGTTATATGTACTTTTTCAAAAGTTTTATTGTTGACTAAGTTGGAAAATGGTGGTAATATTCTATTGTTTATTGAATTAGTTCTCAAAAAAGAAAAGAAGCGTATGTATTCTTAATTATAGAATGGTTCCAGAAAAAAGTATTGTAAAATGTTTATAAAGTAGGAAAACTATAGTATATATTAGTGTTGAAGAAAAATTAAAAGAGGGGGTAAAAAATGAGATTAGAAGGAAAAGTGTGTGTAGTAACTGGTGGAGCTAATGGAATAGGTGCTGAAATGTCTAAATTATTTGCTAAAAATGGAGCAAAGGTAATAGCGGCAGATATGGGAGACTTAACTTATGCAGCAGAAAATGTTGAGGGATACAAACTTAATGTGACTGATCCAAAAGGTTGTGAGACATTATTTAATTTTGTATTGGAAAAATATGGAAAGATAGATGTTTTAGTAAATAATGCAGGGATAACTAGAGATGCACTTACTCATAAGATTACGGATGACATGTGGAATATGGTAATAGATGTTAATTTAAAAGGGGTATTTAATTTAACTAAATTTGTAGGACCTCACATGATGACTACAGGATCAGGATCTATAATCAATATTTCATCGGTAGTAGGAGAGTTTGGAAATGTAGGTCAGGCTAACTATGCAGCTACTAAGGCAGGAGTTATTGGTCTGACTAAAACATGGGCAAAAGAATTTGCTAGAAAAGGTGCAGCAGTAAGGGTAAATGCAATAGCTCCAGGCTATGTAATGACAGATATATTAAAGACTGTTCCTCAAGACTTATTGGATAAATTTGCTAAAAAAACAATGTTAGGTAGATTAGGTCAACCAGAAGAAGTAGCAAAGGTAGCATTATTTTTAGCAAGTGATGATGCCAGTTATGTAACTGGTCATACTCTCAGCACAAATGGTGGAATGAGATTATAGGTAAAAAAAAATGAAAAGTAGTTATAAAATTCACTTTATAGCTAGTGGGAATTTTTATAAGGGGTGTTGATATGTCAAAGGTATATATAGTTTCAGCTAAGAGAACTGCAGTAGGTGGATTTATGGGAAGTTTAAGTGGTCTAAAAGCCGCACAATTAGGCGGAACAGTTATAAAAAATATAATTGAAGAAACTAAGATAGATCCTAAAAATATAGATGAAGTAATCTTGGGGAATGTACTTTCAGCTGGACAGGGACAGGGAGTAGGGAGACAGGCTGCTATAGATGGTGGAGTTCCAGTAGAGGTTCCAGCATACACAGTGAATATAATCTGTGGAAGCGGGATGAAAACTGTAATGTTAGCATATAATGCTATAAAATCTGGGGAAGCTAATTTGATAATGGCTGGAGGAGTAGAATCTATGTCTACAGCACCATACTTAATTCCTGAATCGGCTAGATCTGGGCATAGAATGGGAGATTTTAAAACTATAGATCATATGGTTTTTGATGCTCTTACGGATGCTTTCAAAGGATACCATATGGGAGTGACAGCTGAAAACATAGCCGAGAAATACAATTTATCTAAAGAATCTCAAGATGCCTTTGCTATAGAATCTCAAAAAAGAGCTATAGCTGCTGTAGACAGTGGTAGATTTAAAGATGAGATCGTACCTATTGAGGTAAAGTCTAGAAGGGAAACTATAGTTTTTGATACCGATGAACATCCAAATAGAAAAACAAGTTTAGAAAAATTAGGAAAATTAAAAACTATCTTTAAAAAAGATGGAACAGTTACAGCAGGGAATGCTTCAGGAATAAATGATGGAGCCAGTGTGATGTTGGTGGCTTCAGAGGAAGCAGTAAAAAAATATAACTTGACTCCTTTGGTTGAGATAGTGGCCACTGGACAGGGCGGAGTGGACCCGTCTATTATGGGGATGGGACCAGTTCCTGCTGTAAATAATGCTTTAAAAAAAGCTGGGATGACGCTAAAAGAGATGGAATTATTAGAATTAAATGAAGCTTTTGCAGCACAATCTCTTGGTGTGATGACAGAATTAACCAGACAATATGATGTGACTCTAGATTGGTTTAGTGATAAAACTAATGTAAATGGAGGAGCTATAGCTTTGGGACATCCTGTAGGAGCAAGTGGGAATAGGATTACCACAACTCTTATTCATGAGATGAAAAAAAGAGAGGTAAACTTTGGTCTGGCATCCCTTTGTATCGGTGGAGGAATGGGAACAGCGGTAATCTTAAAAAATGTAAAATAAACTTTTGATTAAAAAAGGTAGTTAACCAGTATTTTACTGGTTAACTACCTTTTTGTTTTTTATCTAAATCTATAACCAATTCCAAATGTCCATCTAGAATAATCATAGTTTGTTTTATGTACCTTAGAATGGGTGTCTTGATATGAAACTTCCAATACTACTCCATCATTTTCTACTCCGCCACCAAGGGCATAGTATAATCCATCTTTAGGAGTGTGATCTCCTCCATCTTTCATATTAAATGAGTAACCTAAATTAGCTTTAAGGAAAGTTTCCCAAGAAGAGTCCCCTAAATATCCAATTTTATATTTTAACGCACCATAAACTGGGACAGATTTGAATAAAGGATCATTTGCATTTTTATTTTCTTGGTTAATCTGGTATGCGATACCTGCACCTAGATATAGGTTGTCATTTACAGAGTTCATGATCTCCGCTGCAAAATCTACTCCTACACCAGAAGTTTTCTCTTTGTAAACAGTGCTGGAGTTATCATGGTTATACGTACCAAAACCATTTAATCCGATTCTTGTTTCTATATACTTGTCTGCCATAGCTGTAGTAGCAGTTCCTACTAACAGTCCTATCAATAATAATTTTTTCATACTCCACCTCTTTAAATAAATTTAAATATGATTATGACCCATATATTCAATAGGTCATAAAACATTAATGTATTTTAATACGGTTTAGACTATAATACAACTAAAATTATAGATATATTAGTTAAATTTTTCTTCTACATATTTCTCACTGACTACAGCAGCTATAGCACCATCAGCAGAAGCAGTTATAACCTGATATAATAATTTTTCTCTGCAGTCACCTGTAGCATATACACCTTCTAAATTATCTCCAGTAGAAGAAAGTTTTACATTTAGAGTTTTTTCATCTGTAATCAAGAATCCACCAGGATTAACTACCAGTTTGTCTTTGAGTAATTCAGTGTTTGGAACATTTCCAACTAGAACAAATACGCCGATTGGCTTATCTCCTCCGCTATGTTCTGTGATTTCTCCAGTTATCTTATTCTTTAAAACGATACTTTCAAGACCTCTAATAGGATCTCCCTTCATTTCTTCTACTACAGTATCCCAAAAAAAGTTTATTTTTTCGTTTTTAAATGCCTTTTCTTGGATAGATTTGGCAGCTCTTAACTTATCTCTTCTATGAACTATATTTACTTTTTTAGCGAACTTAGTTAAGAAGATAGCTTCCTCTACTGCGGTATCTCCACCACCGATGACAAAGACCTCTAAATCTCTTACGAAAAACCCATCACAGGTAGCACAATATGAAACTCCTCTACCAGTATATTCTTTTTCTCCGGGGGCACCAACTAATCTAGGAGATGCTCCAGTAGCTAGGATAATAGATTTGGATTTATAAATTGTTCCTGATTCTCCAGTTAGAGTTTTTATATTGGATTCTAAATCAAGATCGATGATAGTATCAGTCTTAAATTCACATCCAAAATTTACAGCTTGGTTTTTCATCCTCATTGTAAGTTCTGTGCCTGATTCAGATATCATTCCTCCGGGATAATTTTCTATTTCAGATGTCGTGGAAATTTGACCTCCTACAAGCATGTTTTTCTCTATTATTAGTGTTTTCATCATTCCTCTGGCACCATAAAGACCGGCAGATAGACCAGCAGGACCAGCACCTAATATAATTAAATCATATAAATTTTCCATAAAATTCCTCCTAAAACATTAGTATTACGTAATATAACTATATACTTATTTTACTGAAATAACAACTAATAAATTATTTTTATTTTTCCCTTGCAATTGAGTAAAATGGAGGTATAATTGTATTAAAATATAAAAAAATGGAGGATGAACCTATGAAGGAAAAAATTTTAAAGTTGTTAGTTAAATCTGAGCCACTAAAGACTGGGGATATCGCTAAGATTTTGAAGGTTGACAGTAAGGAAGTTACCAAAGCTCTAAAAGCCTTGAAAAAGGAAGAAAAAATTATTTCTCCTAAAAGGTGTTTCTACACAGTTGAAAAAGTGGAAGAGAAGTTAGTTGTAAATAAAAAAGAATTTATTTCTCTTTATAAAGAAAAGGGAACTTTTAAAACTAAAGTGGAAGCCGAAACAAATTTAAATGCCTTCATGGATCTTATAGGAGAGTTGCTAACTTCTGGAAAAGAAGTGAATTTTACAGGGTGGGGAAAGTTTAAGGTGGCTGAAAGAGAAGAAAGAAAAGGAAGAAATCCTCAAACTGGAAAAGAGATCACTATTGCTGCAAAAAAATTAATTAAATTTAAATCAGGAAAAAAATTAGATGAGAAAGTGAATAATTAATTCAAAAAGATAAAGCGAAATAGTTCTAAGTGTTTTACTATAGATGTAAAATAAGGAGGGGTTATATGAGTAAAATTAAAGTGAATAGTGTACAGGATGTAAGAACAGAATTGTTATCTGGGTTAAAAGATGATATAAAGATCAGGACTAGAAATATAAAAGTAAGGTATGAAGATGGGACTACAAGGGTTGTAAGACATCTTCCAATAGAAGCTTTTTTACAAATTTCAGAAGATGAGAAGTTTTTAAAAACTTCTAAAATAGTTGACTTTTATGTGATGCGTGAAGATGCAGATTTAATAGTGTTTTTAGATGGTAGTATGGATGTATCCGCTTATGACTCGGTTTCTTATAAATCGTTAAAAGAGTTAAATGATAGAGATGTAGTTAAAACTATAGTTATAAAAAATGGAGAAGAATTAACTGAGGAATATAAAGAAAAAATTAAAAAGAGATTGAAAAAAGTTGTGATAAAACAGGTTGAATAATGAAAAAGGGTTCGGAAAATTTTATTTTTTCTAAACCCTTTTTTATTTGATAAGATGATTTTTGGTTTTAGATAAACTTCAATTATTTGCTCAAATTTTCAATAAGTAAGTAATGAACTCAATTTTAAAAATACCATTAATTGTTGCAACACGTTATAAAAAACAATGAAAAAGATGGAACGATATCGTTCCATCTCTAGTGTTTAATGCTTCTATAGAAAAAAATTAGTAATTTTTTCCTGCTGCCATAATATTGTTGATATCAAAAGCATGACAAGGAGTTACTGCATATACCATACCACAGTGAGGGCAAGTATATTCCATAGTTACCATTGTTATTTCCTCGTTGCATTCGTGGCACTTAAAAACTGCTGGGATAGGCATAGATTGTTGACTGAATCCCATCATTCTTACCTTATCAACTACTTGTTTTCCATTTTCAAAACTTCCATTACATCCATCGTGCATATTTTCCCTCCTAATTTTTTATTATTTCAAAGTTTGCTTCTAATTCTTGGCCATATCTAAGTTTAGTTCTCATTCCTTGGATAACTTCATCCAAAGACTCTAATTTGTGTAAGATAGCTTTTTCTTCGGTTGTTATCTCCATAACTTTATCGATTCCACCATTACTGATGATGATTCTTTTGTCCCCCATAAGAGCCAGGATAGGGTCATGGGTAGCCATAAGAACTATCTTTTCTTCTCCTACTAATAGATCCAGTGCTTTCTTTCTGTCGATACCGGCATTTTCTATCTCATCTATAAGTACAATTGGTGATTTACTTAAGATAGCAACGTCAGCAATCATAAGAGCTCTAGATTGACCACCACTAAGACTGGTGATAGGAGTATCTAAAGAGAATTTTTCTCCAGCTAGTTCATTGGCTTTATTAAATATTTTCTCTATAATTTCTTTTTCGTTTTCTACCATTCTACTTTTGGCGTGGAGTTCGACAAACTCTTCTACACTAAGGTCCATGACAAAGTTCATATTTTGTGACAGTTGTGCTACTAACTTGTTGTTGCTGGAAAATCTACTTTGAATATCCATAGCTTTACCGTCGATAAGAACAGTTCTATTTGTAGGAGTATCAGCGTTAGCTCCCCATTCAATATCGGCTAATAATCTACTTTTTCCACTTCCAGTAGGACCAACGATGGCTATTATCTCACCTTTATTTATAGTTAATTCGTTAAAAGTTTCCGCTTCCTTATATTTGTTAAATCCAGGCTTTAGAGTGATGCTTTGAACACCTTTATCCTCTTCGACTCCTAAAAAATCTATCATTTGATTGGTGAAAATGATAAATGAATCGACTAGTTCATTTGGGATGATCGCTTTTTCTTCTAAAACCTCTGGATCTAAAAGATTAAGATGTGTAATAAGTGTAGTATCTTTAGCATCGTCTAAATCGATAAGGTGATCGGTCAAAAAATCTTCGATGAAAGGGTATAGATCAAGTAATTCTGCAACGGTTTTATTATCTACTGTATTTTTATTAATCATTGTTATCCTCCAAATTTATTTTTCTGACGTTACCCATTTGATGTTCTTCACCTATTCTAGTCTCTCCTAAACAATAAGAACATAGAGCAGAAGGCATAGAGAATCTCAATTTTTTTCCTTTTAAAGTTTTTAACTCTTCGTCTTTACTATAGATAAGAGTTGAAAATTCATATGCACCCTGGCCGGTTAATCCGTTGACATGCATAGTTGTGGCTCTAGGATTTACAGATGTAACTCTAGACATAAATACTTCCCTTTCAGCTTGAGATACTATATCTCCCTTTGTGATTACAACAATGTCTGCTGTTTTTAACATAGGTCCGATTTTTTTAGGGGTATTAATTCCACTTAGATTGTCGATAACACAGATGGCTTTTATATCTTGGATATAAGGTGAACATCTGTTACATAATCCGGCACTCTCTGTGATAAGAAGGTCTAGCCCTTGCTTTATTCCCCACTGAGTTACTTCCTCTATATTACTTACGAAATAGTGGTCGGGACAAAGTGATGCAGATAATCCTTTTTTTACAGGGACACCAATTTTTTCATATAATATATCGTCATCGGTGTATAAACAGTCGAATTTTACGACTCCTACTTTGACACCTCTAGATTTTAAATTTTCTATTGTTTTTATAATTAAAGCTGTTTTCCCTGATGAAGGGGGTCCAGATACTGTTATTAAATTCATGATTTATACTCTCCTTATTTTACTTTTTAGTTTCTTCGAAAAATAATTTTTCACAGTGTTTCAAGATAGATCCAATATCGTTATTTTTTATATAGTCCCATCCTACCCACATAAATTTTTTATCTCCTAAGTTGTTTTCAACTTCGGGGTTTACAGTTGGGAATAATCCTTGGTGAGATAAGATCTCTCCGATCTCTTTAGAAGCAAAGAAATCTGCTAGAGGTTTTAATTCTTTTTCCTTAGATTTTTTAGTCAGCATAAATATTGGAGAAAGTGCAGCACCGTCTTCTGGCCATTGTGCTACCATTGGTCCACCTTGTCCAGTCATCTTAGTGAAGAAATAAGGCATGATTGTTACTGCTGGAACATTTGTTTTAAGTTTATTTGATTTAACCATTTGAGATGGATGCATATTTTGTAAAAGTGTTTTCCCTAATTTTTTAACTCCATCTTCTCCGTAATTTTTATAGATACTGATTAAGATTGCATTGAATAGATCGAAATCAGATATAGGTAAACTTACTGAATTTTCAAATTCAGGTTTTAATAGGTCAGCCCAAGATTTTGGAAAAGGTCTATCTCCTAAAGCATCTGTATTTACTAAAAATACGGCTGGAACCACTGCCAACATAGAATAATCTCCATCTGGATCTTTTAGTGATATATTTTCATTGTTGAAGTCTTTGTTGTATTCTGTCATCCCTGTGATATCTTTAAAGATTCCTTCATGTTTAAATTTACCCATAAGTTCATCTTCGAAAAACAGGTCAAATCCAGCAGAGATAAACATATCTGCTAATTTTTCTGGATGATTAGCTTTTATAACGTCTTCTTTTAACCAATCAAGTCCACTAGATGCAGCTTTTAATTCATGATTGATTTTCATTCCGCTTTCTGATTGGAATTTTTTTAAACCTTCTAAAAGTGGATTTTTTACTGGGCAAGGTAGGAGTCCCATTACAGACACGGCACCTTCATCGTTGATTTTTTTACTTAAATTAACATCTTCTGAATTTCTATCCTGCTCGATTATGTCATTTAATAGTTCTAAAAATGTATCTACATTAATTTTTTTTGCTTCTAACGCTTTCTGTATAGTAATCTTTCCTATTGTATTAAGTAAAGTTTTGTTGTCTAATCCCTTAAATCCCTTTGAATTGAAAAATTCAACAGTCTCTGGATAAGTGTTTACAATTTCTTTTAAGGTCATTTCTTTTTTTATATGATTCATTATTCGTCACCTCAACTTTTTATTTTATGATTTAGTATACTACAAAAACATATAAATCACCTGTAACATAGGTTACGAAAATATATTTTATTAAAAATATATTTGGTATTGGATTTTATTCCTTATCTAATATATAATGAATTATAAATATTAGGATGATATTTGAAGTAATATCAAAGAGTGGGGTGGACTAGTTATGGATATATTTGAAAAATTAAAAAATGTAGAGATATTTAGGGATATACAGGAAGAAAATTTAAAAGCTTTATTGATTGAGTTAAAATATAAAGTTAAAAAACTAGATAAAAATGAAATTGCAGCATTCAGAGGAGATGAGATTGAAGATCTAATAATAGTTGCTCAAGGAGAGGTCTATACCGAGATGCAAAAATTAAATGGTGATTCTATTGTGGTTGATAGGTTAGCAGAGGGGAGTGTTTTAGCAGGAGCATTTATTTTTGGAAAAGATAATAGGTTCCCGGTAGATGTAGTGGCATCGTCAGATACAGAATTAATCTATATATCTAAGAATGAGGTTATAAAGATGTTTCAGATGAATGAAAGGTTGTTACAGAACTATTTAGGAGTAATAAGTAATAAGACTCAATTTTTATCCAAGAAAATTTGGTTTTCTTTTACTAATAAAAGTATAAATAATAAATTGATAGCTTATCTTCTTAATAATATGAATAGAAATAACTGTGTACTTCTAAAAAACTCTATGAAAGAGATAGCGCAAATGTTTGGTGTTGCCAGGCCATCATTATCCCGTGTACTAAAAGAATTTATAGATGAGGGAGTTATAGTAAGAAAGGAGAAGAACTTGTTAGAGATTCCATCAAAAGATGTTTTGCTGCAGAAAGTAGATTAATTTTCAAAAAATTTTAAACTTTTTTGAAACACACTGCGTCTGATAGGTATAAGCAAATGAAAATAGTAATATTTTTTCATTTCTTTCTTTCCTTAAAATAAATATAGAAAAATAAAAATCTCTTAACTGTGTGACTATTACAGAAAAGAGATTTTTATTTATTTTATGAATCCTATAAAGAGTTTATAATTTTTAGAGATTGTATTGAGGGATAAAATATCGAGAAGAAAAATAGGTTACTGATAATTAAAAAAATATAATTTTCTTTACTCCTGTAACATATGTGTTTTTCACTTTTTAACTCAGTAAAATCAAGGGTAGTTAGAGGTGGCGTTTTTAATTTTAATTAGAAATCAGAAAAAAAATGAAAAACTTTATAAAAAAGCAAAAAAAGTGTTGACGGAAACTTGTAAACACGGTATACTTCTTCTTGTCCGCAAGGGAAAGCGAAAGCGACTTGAAGCGAGACATTTAATAGGACATTAGCAATTAAATAGAGAAAGAAAGTGTAAATTAAAAACTCAATTGTCGTTTAAAACTTTGTTTTAAACAATCGATTAAGGTGTACAGTGGAATGAACCACTATAAAAAAAATTATCTTTTAATAGATAGCTAAACTTCATTTATGAAGTTAGGATATAAATTTGAATGTAGAGTTTGATCCTGGCTCAGGATGAACGCTGACAGAATGCTTAACACATGCAAGTCGACTGGAATTCTTCTTCGGAAGATAGTACGGTGGCGGACGGGTGAGTAACGCGTAAAGAATTTGCCCTTCAGACTGGGACAACTAATCGAAAGGTTAGCTAATACCGGATATTATGAGACCTTGGCATCAAGGACTTATGAAAGCTATATGCGCTGAAGGAGAACTTTGCGTTCCATTAGGTAGTTGGTAGGGTAATGGCCTACCAAGCCGACGATGGATAGCCGGCCTGAGAGGGTGAACGGCCACAAGGGGACTGAGACACGGCCCTTACTCCTACGGGAGGCAGCAGTGGGGAATATTGGACAATGGACCAAAAGTCTGATCCAGCAATTCTGTGTGCACGATGAAGGTCTTCGGATTGTAAAGTGCTTTCAGGTGGGAAGAAGAAAGTGACGGTACCACCAGAAGAAGCGACGGCTAAATACGTGCCAGCAGCCGCGGTAATACGTATGTCGCAAGCGTTATCCGGAATTATTGGGCGTAAAGCGAGTCTAGGCGGCTTGTTAAGTCAGATGTGAAAATGCGGGGCTCAACTCCGTATTGCGTTTGAAACTGGCAGGCTAGAGTACTGGAGAGGTGGGCGGAACTACAAGTGTAGAGGTGAAATTCGTAGATATTTGTAGGAATGCCGATAGTGAAGACAGCTCACTGGACAGATACTGACGCTAAAGCTCGAAAGCGTGGGGAGCGAACAGGATTAGATACCCTGGTAGTCCACGCCGTAAACGATGTTCACTGGGTGTAGGGGGTCGAACCTCTGTGCCGAAGCTAACGCGATAAGTGAACCGCCTGGGGAGTACGCACGCAAGTGTGAAACTCAAAGGAATTGACGGGGACCCGCACAAGCGGTGGAGCATGTGGTTTAATTCGACGCAACGCGAGGAACCTTACCAGCACTTGACATACAACGAACTCGTCAGAGATGACTTGGTGCCGCTTCGGTGGAACGTTGATACAGGTGGTGCATGGCTGTCGTCAGCTCGTGTCGTGAGATGTTGGGTTAAGTCCCGCAACGAGCGCAACCCCTATCGTATGTTACCATCATTAAGTTGGGGACTCATGCGAGACTGCCTGCGACGAGCAGGAGGAAGGTGGGGATGACGTCAAGTCATCATGCCCCTTATGTGCTGGGCTACACACGTGCTACAATGGTTGGTACAGAGAGCAGCAATACCGCGAGGTGGAGCAAATCTCAGAAAGCCAATCTTAGTTCGGATCGCAGTCTGCAACTCGACTGCGTGAAGTTGGAATCGCTAGTAATCGCGAATCAGCAATGTCGCGGTGAATACGTTCTCGGGTCTTGTACACACCGCCCGTCACACCACGAGAGTTGGTTGCACCTAAAGTAGCAGGCCTAACCATTTATGGAGGGATGTTCCTAAGGTGTGATTAGCGATTGGGGTGAAGTCGTAACAAGGTATCCGTACCGGAAGGTGCGGATGGATCACCTCCTTTCTAAGGAGCACTTTATGAGATCAGTTTACTGATCTATATAAAGAATATTTACACGTCTCTTTCTCTATTTATTTGGTAATGTTCTCTTTTTTTGAGAGAAAATACCAGTTGGACATTGAAAACTATATAGTAATGAAATAATAAATTAACAATTTTATTAGATCTTCAAGTTATGTGAGAGCATAACGATAATTAACGAAGAGTTAGAAATAACTGAACGTAAATTAGATTTCAAAAATTCTAAAAACAAATTAAGCAAAAAATATTAAAATTCTATTTTAATAATAGGTTAAGAAATTAAGGGCGCACGGAGAATGCCTTGGTAGTAAGAGCCGATGAAGGACGTGATAAGCTGCGATAAGCTAAGACAAGCTGCAATTGAGCGTAATAGTCTTAGATTTCCGAATGGGTAAACCTACTAGTTTGAAGAACTAGTGTGGAAACGGGAACCGGATGAACTGAAACATATAAGTAATCCGAGGAAGAGAAAGTAAAAACGATTCCCTAAGTAGCGGCGAGCGAACGGGGAAGAGCCCAAACCGAACAAGTGTGATAGCATGCAGGCGTTGCTTGTTGGGGGTAGTGGGATACAAAGTAGCAGATCTGCAAAGTCTGCGCTTGACTAATCAAGGTACTAGAATGAACTGGAAAGTTCAACCGTAGAAGGTGATAGTCCTGTATAGGGAACTTAGATTAGAGAGTCATTGTAATCCCAAGTAGCACGGGACACGAGAAACCCTGTGTGAATCAGCGAGGACCATATCTCGTAAGGCTAAATACTCTTACTAACCGATAGTGAATAGTACCGTGAGGGAAAGGTGAAAAGAACCCCGGGAGGGGAGTGAAATAGAACCTGAAACCGTGTGCTTACAAGCGGTCAGAGCAGAGCCTTCGGGCGTGTGATGGCGTGCCTTTTGGAGAATGATCCTGCGAGTTACGATCAATGGCGAGGTTAAGTATAACGGAGCCGAAGGGAAACCGAGTCTGAATAGGGCGAATTAGTCGTTGGTTGTAGACGCGAAACCTGGTGATCTATGCCTGTCCAAGATGAAGCTGTGGTAAGACACAGTGGAGGTCTGAACCCACCGTCGTTGAAAAGCCGGGGGATGAGGTAGGTATAGGGGTGAAAAGCCAATCGAACCAGGAGATAGCTCGTTCTCTCCGAAATGCATTTAGGTGCAGCCTTGATTGTTTAAATATGGGGGTAGAGCACTGAATGGTCTAGCGGGCATATTGCTTAGCGAAATCAATCAAACTCCGAATACCATATTTCAAGAGATCAGGAGTGAGACTATGGGTAAGCATACAGCCAGACCCACTAAGGTCCAAATTATCTAAGTGGAAAGAGGTGGATCTGAAACACCAGGATCTAGAAGCAGCCAACATTTAAAGTGCGTAATAGCTAGGCGAGAGTCTTGCGCGGTACGGGAGATTACTGAAAGAACCATGTGTAGACTGGTAGGAGAGCGTTCGTAGGCCGTAAGGTAAGGGTAACATCGAGTATCGGAGTGAGAATGCAGGAATGAGTGCGAGAAGGGGTGAGATCCTCTCGCCGAAACAAGGTTCCAGAGTAAGCTTGCCTCTGGAAGCGGACCTAACCGAGGCTAGATTGCGTAGGCAATGAAAGCGTTAATTTACTGCGCACTAAATTTGTTTGAGAGATGAGAGCAGAAGGTATGTGCGCAGACTGTTGATATGTCGTGTAGCATGTAGGATGAACCGCAGAAATCCACGTTTAGATCTGAGGTGATCGGAGTGTGTAATGAACACGAAGTGCAAATCCACGCGCGAGAAAGCTCTATGAGATTAAGTCCCGTACCGTAACGACCGTGGTTAGGATGGAAATCAAGGCGTCAGCTAACTTCGCTAAGGCTCTGCATGGCCTACTCGGGAGAAGGGCCATGGTGACGCGTTTAGCCGATGGCTAGGATTCAGCGTAGAGCCGAATTGCAAAGCAGTTGTCGAATATCTACTGCGCCACAAGTCAGAACGCGTGTTTCATCATTAATGGCAGCCTTCTCCGAAGTAGGGCCATTTGCGAGTTCCTTAGCGAGAGTTAGCTGTACCCTAGATGTCTCATCCTAACACCGTGTCGGTTTACGGTACGGCACTATAATCTCATGAAGCTTTCTCGCAGCGTGGATTTGACCTCGTGTCATTACAAACCGATCAACTCAGATCTAAACGTGGATTTCTGCGGTTCCATCCTACATGCTACACAGACATATCCAACAGTCTGCGCACATACCCTTCTGCGTCCCTCCATCTCTCAAACAAATTATAGTGGCGCAGTAATATTAAACTGCTTTC